>JBHIDF010000079.1:0-3455 GCA_046759945.1 Nitrosopumilaceae archaeon | reverse complement strand
TATGAAATTTCAGCCTTCGTGTATTTACCTAAAGCTAATTTCATGAGAAGAATCCAACTAATTGCCAACGGAACGTGATATGTCGCGATTCTCCATGCAATTACAATGTTCCATTCTACGCTACCTTCTGACAAGTCAAAAGTTAGGTCCTTTAGGTTCCCAAGATACGCCCAGATCCCAAGCTCAGTAAGTCCTGAACCTCCAATAGTGATCGGCAAGTTTCCTATTGCGTTTGAGGCCATGACGGCCAAGACTGAATCAAGCAATTCGATAAAGTATCCGGCACCATTTGCGATAAGAAAGAAAGTTGTTCCATAAAACCCCCAATAAATAAAAGACAAGAACAAGGATACACCAAAGGCCTTTTTTGCCTCTTTGTTATGGAAATTTTCCCTACTCATCTCACAAATTTCTTGCATCCATTCGTTTGTTTTATCGACGTATTTTTGCGCCCTTTCTTTTCCTAGCCTTTTTACAAGTGCTGAAAGTGCTTTGGGAACTTGGAAAGTACGCTTTGAAGAAAGAAAAAACAAGACTGACCATATTGTAATGACTGGAAGACTGATTGCGAGTATAGCAATTCCTACTACAATAGCACCGCTAACTAACGCAAATACAGCAGCTATAATAGAAATTGTTCCTGCAGCAATCACCTCCGTTACGATTTCAACGATGGTAATCCATGACGCTTTACCGGTCTTGATTCCTTGTTTTCGTAACCATACAATTCTAACGACTTCACCGCCAACGAACATTGGAGTAGTAAAAGTTACAAACTCACTTCCGATTCGAACCATGACTGTCTTCCGTACTGATGCTACAGGACCAAAAAATTTTCTGACAAGATACGTAAATTTTAAACCTTGCATGAAAAGCTTCGCCGACATCGCAATGGCTGCAGCTGCAAATGGAACAAAACCAACTGCGAAAACATCTTCTAGCGAGACATCAAATTGTATCGCAATTACTAGAAAAGGAATGATACTAACAGGAATGGCTACAAGTCTCCAATTCATTTTCTGCTTTTATTCGTGGATGCAAATATAAGCTAATCAACAAATAGTTACTCAAAAATGAAAGCGGTTTTTGTTGTGGGCACAGCAGGTGCTGGTAAATCACTTCTCACATCTAGGATCTATGATTACTATACACGAAACGGTGCATTTGTTGGAGTCTTAAACCTAGATCCTGGGGTTGAAAGCCTACCTTACACGTGTGATGTGGATGTAAGAGACTATGTTGACATTGTATCTATAATGAAACAATATGAGTTGGGTCCAAATGGAGCGTTGATGATGGCAAATGATTTGATCGCATCGAAAATAGATGAGATTCAAAATGCCGTTGACAATGTAAATCCTGATTATCTCGTAGTTGATACTCCTGGCCAAATTGAGCTCTTTGCTTACAGGTCAAGCGGTCCTTTTTTTGTAGATAATTTTAGCGCCGAACAAAAAGTAGCGCTATTTTTGTACGATGGTGCCCTCGTAAATACACCAAATAATTTTGTCTCAGTGGCGCTTCTTGCTACGTCAATTAAGCTTAGGATCAATTTACCAACTGTTAATGTCCTGACCAAAATTGACCTAATCGAGGACAGGCTCAAGAAGATACTCAAGTGGTCGTCAAACATAAAGGCGTTAGAAGACGGAATTTCCAATGAGTCAGACGGTGAAACTTACAGCCTACTTAGCAGTATCTTAAGAAGCCTCAACGTTGGTGGTTTTGCACAAGGGTTAATTCCGGTATCCAATTCAACTGGAGAGGGTATGATAAACTTAGAAAGTGCATTAAGTAGAATTCTCAACTTAGGAGAGGAGGTAGAGGATTAGTGGTTACAAGTGTTGTTGTTAGGGCTCCTTGTTCGACTGCAAACCTAGGACCAGGATTTGATGTTTTTGGACTTGCACTTGATGCATTCTATGATAAAGTAAAACTAACAAAAGGAGGACGTGGCATCAAAGTTCAAAGTTCTGATAGCATACCACTATCTTTAGAAAAAAACACTGCAGGGCTCGTTGTAAAACACATGGCAAAAAAATTTAAGATAAAAGATGGCATCACTTTGAAAATCAAAAAAGGTGTGCCAGTAGGTTTTGGCGTGGGTAGTAGTGCAGCATCAGCTGCTGCAGCTGCAGTTGGGTTCAATTCGTTGTTTAAGCTTGGACTTGATTCAAACACTCTAGTAAAATATGCAGGAATGGGGGAAAAAGCAAGTGCAGGTTCAATTCATTATGATAACGCTGCAGCCTCTGTACTAGGTGGTTTTGTAATAGTTACAACAGACCCTCTAAATGTCATAAATTTTACACCGCCAAAGGACCTAGTACTTTGTCTTGCAATTCCAATGATTGCAACTCCACCAAAAAAGACTCAACTTTCAAGAAGTGTACTGCCATCTAAAGTCAAAATTTCAGCTTCAGTTCGTAATGTATCAAATGCGGCAGCCATTGTAGCAGGAATTTTAAAAAAAGACTCTGTTTTGCTTGGAAGATCTATTAAAGATGAGATTGTAGAGCCTGCAAGACAGCACCTAATACCAGGATTTGCCCGTGTTAAGAAAAATGCTTTGCAGGCAGGAGCACTTGGTGTTACCATTAGTGGTGCAGGCCCTTCTGTTATTGCCTTTGCTACGAAATCTTCTAATTCAAAAAAGATTTGCGCAGCAATGAAAAAAGGGTTCACTTCTGCAAAAACTGACTCCACTACTGTAATATGCAAACCGGCTAAGGGAGCAACTGTCGTTTAAGCAATTTATTTAGCTTATTGGGACGTATCCAGATTGCAAAGGGCAGTAGTCATTTTTAGCGGTGGCCTAGACTCTCTCTGTACTTCTGCATATCTGATGTCAAGGTATGAGCTTTATGCAATCACGTTTTCTTACGGTCAAAGGGCAAGTAAGGAGATAAAGATAGCAAAGCGTTTTGCAAAGGTTTTGAGTCTGAAAGAACACAAAATCTTAGACATATCATTCATGAGAACATTATACGAGGAAACGAATGTTCTCACCAGCACAAAAAAGAAAATGCCAGAAAAATTTGATTACTCTATAGTTGCGCCAGTACGTAATGCCATCTTTTTGTCAATTGCCTCTGCATGGGCCTTTACAAAAAATGCATCAGTAGTTGCCCTGGGAGCTCATCAAGGTGATCAAAATTATCCTGACTGCAGACCTTCTTTTTCAAGGATGTTTGAAGACGCACTCAACCAAGGTGAGGTAGACGGGATAAAATCAAGAATTAGAAAAAAAATTAAAATCTGGAGTCCTTTTGTTGAGAAACTTTCGAAGAGTGATTTGCTGAAAATTGGTTACGAGTTACTTGGTGATGAAGTTTTCAAGACATGGAGTTGTTATAAAAATGGAAAAATTCACTGTGGCAAGTGTGAGTCTTGTAACAACAGAAGGGGAGCATTTGCCAAAGCTGGTATAACAGATAAGACAAAGTACAAAGTCT
>JBHIDF010000078.1:0-3468 GCA_046759945.1 Nitrosopumilaceae archaeon | reverse complement strand
ATACACGCGCCGTCTGCAATACAGATATCAAAATCGACTGATACGTTCTCTCCCCAAACTCCCATAATAGCATTATCAGTTCCTACTCGACCCCAAGTCTTGAGTTTAACTTGGGTGTCTGCTACCAAATAATCTGCAGATGGTCCCATATTCGATTTGTATTCCACATCGATAGGTCCTGGTTTAGGCCCACCACCCTTCCACTCTTGCCCGACTTTTTTAGATTTAACTACTGGTTGTTCAGGTTCTCGAGGTTTTGGTTTTGCGTCTGGTACAATTTGCGCCAGTGGAGTTAGCTCTTCTAATTTTATTAGAGCATGCTCTTCGGACAATTTCTCTTTCTTTATGTAGTTTTCTAGCAACTTATTGGCGAGCACTGTGTTCCTAAGAATTGTATCGATAATCATCTTTGCATAGTAATCTGCTTTCTTTCTATAGTCTTTAACCCACTGGGGGTCTCCAAATTTTTCAATTGGAAAGATCTGGTAAATTAAATCTACAACCTCACCTGTTACGACTTCTACAGTAACATTAAGTTCAACTGACTCGTATCCTTTTGCATCAGGATCCGACATGTTTTGCTCCTTCCAAGTATAAGTCGCATACACCCTATCGGCATAACTATCCATGTTGAATGTCTTTTTGAGCCCCTTCACAATAGACTCAATTTCGTATGGGTCTTCCAATGTTACAGGCAATCTGTAAAGACCAAGCTTGTAACTATGTAGTGGGTATACTCCTCTCTTCGCTGTTGGAGACTGCATTACCCACACTCGATCTTTTAGAAGAAGGGACATTCTACGATAAAATCAGACCAATATTCTTTTTAAAAGTTTAGTCATCTGGACAGGTTTCATCACGAATTTCCTTATACTTTTTTTCCATGACCTCTGCGTAGCTTAGAACCTTGTCCAAACTGTATTCATTTTTGGGAAAAAACCAGCGGATACCCACTCTATGACCTATTCCGTCCATATCGTGAATCATACCCTTTTCTGCCTCTACATTATATTTTTCATCAATTGATCTTTCCTTAACTGTTAGCCCACGCTTTGTTTTATCCTCCATAATAAGATCTGTCGGACTGTCTTTTATAAAATAAAAATTTCCTTGCTTTAAGATGGTATAATCTTGGCTCAATTCTTATTTTTCGATCGGATTTCCAATCATGTTACCCCATTCAGTCCAAGAACCGTCATAGTTTCTGACTTTGGGATAACCTAACAAATATTTGAGGACAAACCACGAGTGAGAAGAACGTTCTCCTATCCTACAATAACATATGACATCTTTATCTGAAGTGACTCCTTTTGGTTGATAAATCTGCTGAAGTTCATTTACATTCTTGAAGGTTCCATTGGCGTCATTTACTGCCGTAGCCCAAGGAATATTATTTGCTCCTGGAATGTGACCCCCCCTTTGGGCATGCTCCATCGGATATTCGGGTGGAGCAGTTATTTCTCCTGTAAACTCTTTTGGAGATCTTACGTCGACCATAACAGTATCTTTTCTATCAAGTGCTCTTCTAGCATCAGAAAAGTAGGCTCGTAAACCCTCGTCTGGAGGCTGAGAAGTATAGTTGGTTTTTGTAACTTGCGGTTCGTCTTTGGTGTATTCCTTCTTTTCTAATTCCCATTTCTTTCGTCCACCGTTCATAATTTTTACATTTTTGTGTCCATAATACTTGAAAATCCAAAACACAAAAGCAGCAAACCAATTGTTAAAGTCACCATACAAGATAACCTCAGAATCAGGATTAATGCCATTCCTATTCATCAGTTCTTCAAATTGTTTTTTGTCAATGATGTCTCTTGTTACCGGATCATTGATGTCTTTCTTCCACCAAATCAATGTCGCACCTTTAATGTGACCTTGCTTGTATCCATTCTCAGGATCATAATCAACCTCAACTAGCTTAATAGAATCGCTAGGAGGATTTTTCACTACCCAATCAGTTTCGACTAAAACCTCCGGATGTGCGTAACTCATACCAATCAGCTAATTTCTTGGTTAAACAAAATATATCTGTACGTCTCGTTCTACGGCAATATAAAAAAGGAGAACTATGATTTTTAAGTTGAATAGGGCACTACTTCCTGTTTGAATCTCAGAAAGGTCGCAGTAGTTAGTAAGTTCGGTTCAAAAGAATCAGAAGATGCCGCGGTAAAAGTAGCAAAAAAAATACTTGATAAAGGATCTGAAGTTATTACCGTTTCACCTGTCTCAGTTGAAGGTGCCATGAAAATAGAGTCGCTAGATGAGCTCCAAAATGAAAAGCTAGATCTTGTTGTAACTTTGGGCGGAGACGGGACTACTTTACGTGCTTTTAGAAATTTGAAAAACGAAACACCCGTTTTGACAATTAATGTAGGTGGAAATCGAGGAGTGCTTTCTGAAATTACCTTAGATCAGATAGACGCTGCACTGGAACAGATTGTTTCAAATAAAATATTTCTAGATAAACGAACAAGAGTAGTGGCATCATGCAGCGGTGCTGAATTTCCACCAGCCCTCAATGAAATTTTCATAAACAGACAGAATCTCACAAAAACTGCACTTTACGAGATTAAGTTTCAAAATGATACGGCCACACAAAGAATGGATGGTGTGATCATTTCTACTCCTAGTGGTTCAACAGGACACTCTTACTCACTAGGTGGTCCTATATTACACGAGAGTCTAGACGTTTTGATAATAACACCTGTTGCGCCCGTAAATAGACTCCCCTCAATTGTCGTGCCTGATGAAAAAATCGAGGTAATTTCTTCTCATGACTCTAATATAATTATGGACGCACAAGTCATAAAGTCAGCAAATAATGGCGATGTCATTACAATTAGAAAATACGAAAAGCAAGCAGTTTTCGTCAGGCTTGAAACGAAGGGTCTCAGACAGATGAGCAAGCTTGGTTTCTAGAGTCTTAGATGCTAGCGCGTTTTACGCTGGCATTCCGTTTGGCTCTTCAGAAAAAAATTATACCACGTCACTTATTTTTGAAGAAGTAAAACATATCAAGAAAAATCACGAGGCAATAACAATCCTCCTAAATACTGGCCGGCTTGTCATAATTGATCCAGATCCACGATATGTCAAGATGGTTTTATCAAAGGCAAATGAGACCGGAGATTTTCAAGAAATTTCCGAAGAAGACATCTCAGCAATAGCATTATCCTTGCAGCTGAAAGCAGATTTAATAACAGACGACTTTGCTGTCTCAAATGTTTCGAAGCATCTTGATATTATGACATTGCCTGTGATGACCCAAGGAATTAGCCGTGTAGGCCATTGGATTTATTTCTGTCCTGGGTGTAAGAAGACCTTCTCGAAAGTATCAGAATGCCCTCTGTGTGGGAACAAGCTTAAGCGCAAGCTACTCGACTGGAAGTCTTCTCCCAGCCCAGTCGGCAAATGAGCCATCGTAAAGTTTTACGTTTTCATATCCCGCAATTTTCAGTTGTAGAAGCAGAT
>JBHIDF010000077.1:0-3566 GCA_046759945.1 Nitrosopumilaceae archaeon | reverse complement strand
GAATTAGTCCTTTGTTGGACTTTCTCGTATGTCTGCCGAAAAGGGCAAATGTTATCGCATCTATGATACTTGACTTTCCAGCGCCGTTAGGACCAACAAATACTGTCACACCTTCATCAAAATCTAATTTTGTATTGGAATGAGAAAGGAAATTTCCTAATTCGACTGAAGTTATCATTTTTTTTTCTCCCTTCTGAACCGTTCAAAATTTTTAATCACAATTTGGTTTGCTTCATTAAGTTGGTTCGTAGAAAGCAATGGCAAGAGTTCTTTTACTGCAAAACTTGCTAGCTGTTCTGAATTCAGAGAACTTATAGCAAGCTTGAATAACTCGTCATCAATCCGTGTTGGTTTGTCTAATAATGTTGTACCCCTTTCGCCTTTTTTTGCAATTTTCCAAGAACAGTGCAATGTAAGTGGTAGCAGACGAGCAATCTGAATTTCAACTGCTTCAGTTTCAATATTTTCACCATGTATTTTTAATTCTACGAGGGGTTTCTTTGAAGAAGATTTTGCTTTTGTCCATAGGGAATCAACTGACTGTGCCAGTTCCTCAAAAGTCGTTTTAACTGAAAACTGTGGCCTTGTGTCCAGCTTTATCCAGTCTGGATTTGCCTCAGCAGATGAAACATCTACCTCATAGAATCCCTTTTGGGTCTCTTTAATTCCCTCACTTGAGGTAACCTCAATGGAACCCGGATAAGCAAGAGGCCCGCCCAGGCAATCAAATTTTTTTAGTGTCCTATCATGGAGATGTCCCATTGCATAGTACGTAAAATTTTTTGGTAGGTCAGAAGAGTTTAGTTCCCCTGCAAATTTGTTGATTTCTGTGATACCTTGATGCATAACAAGAATTCTGTGACCTGAGTGATCTTTAGCGATGGAATCAATTTCTTGGAATTTTTTTTCAAAAAGATGCATCTCATCTTTTCTTATCTTGTCATAACCTACCAGCATGATATCCTTGTAGTAGAAGGGCTTGCCTTGTCCGATATACCTAGAAAATTCTAAGTTGTGATACACATATGGAACCGGGGTGGCCCGAATCCTGCTGATGTCGTGCTCGCCTAAAATAAAAAATGAATCTATACCATTTTGTTTGAGGCGCTTTAGCGCATTTGCAAGACGCATAATTGCAGTACCACTGGGGTTTGGTACATGAAAGATATCGCCAGCAAAGATTACAAAATCAACGTGGTCTTTTATGGAAACATCTATCGCTTGATCAAAAGAAATGTAAATATCATTTTCTCTTTCTTCAGATCCAAATTGCACTAGACCTAGATGAATATCAGAAATGTGAGAAAAGATCATAATTAATCTGCCAAAAGGTCTTTCTGGATTAGCCCTTGCATTGATTCTGTTGCTACCTCTTCAAATTTCTTAGCAAGAGTCCACTCCCCAATTGCATTCTGGTCTGAACCAGCCGCTTTTTCTTTGACCTCTTCTATGTGCACTATGGATGGCAGATTCACCCATTGGCCTACGAGAATTGCATCGCCTATGTTCAGCGAAGTTAGCTGGCTGATAAGATCCTTGTTTATCGATTCTGCCGCAGTAGCTATTTGACGTTGGTCATCCTCTTGAACAATTTTCATTACAGCTAACGAGCCCATTTGACTGAGCACATTAGGATCGATATTTCGCGGTCTTTGAGAGACGATCCCAAGACCTAGTCCAAATTTTCTGCCTTCTCTGGCTATTTTTGAGGCCCAGTATTTTGTGTGGCTGTACTCTCCTTTTGGAATGAATACATGAGCCTCTTCTATTATGACAAAGACTGGAGACGAAAACCTGTAGTTTCTTCGCGAGCCACTTTTGGCGTTTTTTGCGTTGGTGGCGTTCTTTCTGTCATTCAATAATTCTTGTAGATAAAAAGACAATGCAACGTTTGCTTGTTTTTCACTGAGCTCAGAGACATTGAGTACGTTAACACGCCCTTCTTTGATCAGAGATACGGGGTCCATTATATCTGGGTCTAAAATGTCAGAAAACCTGTACCTTGCATCATCAATTTTGTCCTGCACTCTGTCTGCAGAGTGCCTTTCTTCTTTTCGTTGAGGATTTGTTCCGATTTCAGCTACTTCATCATCAAGCGCATTCCAGAAATCTTTTGCCTCTCTTACACTTTGTCTAAACGCCTTTCGAAGAATTCTTTTCTGAACGTCTGCGTTTTCTCTAATCTCTATTACTTCAGCTAACTTTTCAGCATCTAACAGTCTTGGATTTATCTTGGCGTCTGTGATATTGATTTTTGGTATGTTCAGGTTGGTATAGTCATTATGGTAATCAAAAATAATCAAGGTGCCATTTAACGCAGCAACCTGCCTTGCCAGAAGAGAGACTAGATTGCTTTTTCCCATTCCCGTCATGGCTAGTATGCCCAAATGTCGTGATACAATCTTGTTTAGGTTTATTCTAGCTTGAATCTCTGAATTTCTGAGCAGATTGCCAACTTTTACCCACTCTCTTTCTTTTGGTGAAAAGATTATGCCTAGATCATTTTTGGCAGCCTCCAGTATTGCGGTTCCCGGTAGAGGGGGGATTGCAGGAACTATTGCTTGCCCCTTTTGAAGCTTATCTAAGAATCCTAGTATTCCAATCTTTGCCTTGTGACTCTTGTCACGACTATTGATGTCAGCAACCTCTTTACTTTCTATGGCCTCATCAAAATTTCGCACGTCATCTAAGGCGTCACTTGTTACTATTGACCTTTGAACTAAACCTAGAAGTTTGCCCTCTTGGGAGTCAATGATTACATATTCCCCAACAGAGAGCGCACCCTTAGTCTGTGCTGTAACTTCGGTCGGTTTTGCCTCCCCTGTTACAACCCCTATTGTCATTGAAGCACCTCTCTTGACCCAATCTCTGTTCCTAGGCCGTAGATACTAACCAGTCTAGAAAGATCAGAATTGGTTATTTTACAATTTTTATGAGCAAGTTTTAAGGCGTAAGGATAGCCTCCCACGCTGTTTTTGCAAATCCTATCCAAGAGAGACTTGATCTCAACCTCGTCATGATCACTTCCCAGTAGCTCGATCTTTAATAGCGGAGTAGAATCGCGCAGTCTGGCGTAAACTGATGATATTACTTTTCCCAAGCCTAAGCTCTTATCAACAAAGATTTTGCTAAACCCAGGCCTTTTTGTTGCATGGTTGAAATAAAAAATGTCTCCTGCCAGGGAGTTGAATTTAGAAAACTGGCTTCGTGTAACTGAAGTCTTTGAGACAAAAACGACATTCTCTTTCTTCCTTATGGTTCTTGTAATCATTGATGAAAGTGAAGCTTGTCGGGTCAAAAACTGCGAGTAAAGTGACCCATCGATCATCACCAGGTCAGCATCATCGATGGATTGTTCACAAGCATCTATCTCCATTTTGCTTGCCTGTGTGGGCAATTCGGGACTAGGTTCGCCTAGCCCGTGAGAGTGAAGGTTGGTAATTACTTTACCATCTGACCTTATGGAGACACCAGTTACAACCCATAATTCTAGTCCCTGAAACTTTGTACAATTATAACTACTATCAATTCCAGCTGTTACCACGTCTTGCTTTTGTGGAATATAT
>JBHIDF010000076.1:0-3587 GCA_046759945.1 Nitrosopumilaceae archaeon | reverse complement strand
ATCGGGTTTTATGCTCAGTTTCCCGAGATTATCCCCGTCCATAGGTTAGATTGACCACGTGTTACTGAGCAGTCCGCCCTGTATTGCTACAGCGACTCGCATGGCTTAGTATCAATCCGATAACAGTCAGGTCCGGCAGGATCAACCGGATTCAGTTTATTGTTTATTTCGGAATTGGTCGGAAAATGCTTAATCTTCACATTTTCAGAAATGACCTTTCGATCAAATCCTCATTTTGTATACGCAACTGGAGGGCCGTGAATCATAAAATGGTCCCATACCAAAGCTTCATCACAACCGCCGCACTATGGTTACGTAAGCAAAATTTAATCTGGAAAATACCATATAAACCATTTCTATATAGTTCACAGATCGTCGTGTGATCTACGATCACAAATATTATGCATTTAATCACTAGTCTTGTTGTCTGGCACAATAGAGCTTTACAAAAAAAAGACAAAAAGGTCTGCAAAGATTTTTGCCAAATCCAAAAAACTTCATGTCAACGGAGTACAACACAACATAAGATTCTTTGAACCCTACCCGTTTGTAACAAAAGCTGCAAAAACAAAGTTTCTGTTCGATGTTGATGACAACAAGTATGTGGATTACTGGATGGGCCACTGGAGTCTCATTTTGGGTCATGCACCACAGAAAGTACAGCAGCAAGTGAAAAAACAACTTCCATCAGGATGGATGCATGGAACAGTAAATGAGATGACTATGTCTTTATCAGGTTTAATTCAAAAGGCTGTTCGGGTTGCTGAAAAAATTCGTTACGCCTCAACTGGAACCGAAGCAACCATGTTTGCAACAAGAATTGCAAGATCCGTTACCAAAAAAAGGATAGTTGCAAAGGTTGATGGTGGATGGCACGGCTATGCTTCAGATCTGCTAAAGACTGTCAATTGGCCTTTTGATGAACCCGAAGGCAGCGGACTTGTTGATGAATCAAGCATTGTCTCGTTACCCTACAACGATCTGGAAAAGTCATTATCAATTTTGAGCAGAGTAAGAAAAGATCTTGCGGCAGTCATAATAGAACCGGTTCTTGGTGGAGGCGGATGCATCCCCGCAACAAAAGAATATCTCAAAGGGATAGAAGAATTTGTTCACAAAAACAATTCACTTTTTTTGTTGGATGAAATAGTAACTGGGTTCAGATTTTCGTTTGGATGCCTTTATCCTTCCATGAAACTTGATCCTGACATTGTTACACTTGGAAAAATCGTAGGCGGGGGATTTCCAATCGGTGTGATTTGTGGCAAACAAGAATTTTTGGACTACGCAAACACCGCAGTACAGAAAAGATCTGAACGTTCCTACATAGGAGGTGGAACTTTTTCAGCAAACCCAATTACAATGATTGGAGGGGCTGTTACACTTTCAATCCTAGAAAAAAATGCACGAACTTTGTATCAAAAAATCAACAAGATGGGAGAAAATGCAAGAAAGGAACTAGACAGAGTCTTTGATGGTAAGGTTATCACTACTGGGAAGGGTTCGTTGTTTATGACACACTTTTTATCTGACGGAATCTTTGAAGTTAGAAATTCAACTGATGCTGCAAAATGTAATACAAAGTTGCTTCACGATTATCATTTTGAAATGATTGCCCGAGATGGAATATTCTTTTTACCCGGAAAGCTTGGTGCCTTTTCATCTGTTCATTCACAATCTGATGTCAAACACCTAATAGAAGCGTCGACCCATTTTGCTGAAAACTTGTAGAGAATAAACCTTCATTACAAAGAAAAAGTGAGTGAATTTATGATATTATGGGATTCACGCAAAGATCCCAAGGAGTTAGTGCATAAGGGAATTGTGCTTCTTGAAAAAAATCAACCAAAGATAGCTGTCAGGTTATTCAACGACGCCCTCAAGATCGATCCTAAAAACACTAGTGCGCTTTATCGTAAGGGACTGGCACTGAATCAAATGCGAAAGTATCAGGATGCTATAACATCTTTTGATAAGGTCCTCGAAATTAATCCGCGCCATGCTCCTTCGCTCAATAATAGAGCAATTGCAATGGCAGAGTTAGGCATTCCCGACGAGGCTATGAAATATTACGAAAGAGCAATAGAAGCGAACCCGAAATATGTCGCAGCTCTTTACAACAAGGGAGTTTTACTTGACAGGCTGGAAAAGCGCGAAGAATCTGTAGAATGTTTGGACAGAGCAAATAAGATAGACCCAAAAAACACAAGTGCTCTGTTTTACAAGGGAATCGTATTTGGAAAACTAGAAAAGCACGAGGAAGCTTTGGTTTGCTTTAACAAAGTTTATGAAATGAACGCAGGTCATCTTGACGCGTTATTTCACAAAGGGATTGAGCTTGCAGAGCTTGGCAAACACAGAGATGCCATAGATATCTTTGATGGTATTTTGAAGAAGCACCGCAAAAATGTCAATGTAATTTTTGCAAAATCACGTAGTAAGGCAGCGTTGGGAGAGATTGACGAGTCACTGATTCTGCTCAAACAAGCTATAGCAGGTGATAAAAAAACTATTAAGAAGTGGGCAAAAAAAGAAAAAATTTTTGAGACTCTAAGAAATGACGAACGATTCAGGAAACTTGTGCATTAACCTTGAAAATTAGTGAAAGGTCAGAGTGTTAACTAGGAATAGAAAGGCTAAGCTAATTACATTTTTTTGCAATAAAGCTCGAGCTAATGTCTAAAACTTACCATAAAATATCTCCTTTTATCATGGAATCTTGTATTATAATTAACTGTGAAAAGGGAGGATCCTAGTAAGGACATTACTAATTGTGAAGTAGACAGCTGTGATTCCCATCCTGAAATTACCGATACAGAACGTGGTGAAATATTCTGTGGGGGTTGTGGCCTAGTTATAACTGAAAAGATTGAAGACGACAGTTCAGAGCACACCACTTACACACGAGAAGAGTACATGACTCAGACAAGAACTGGCCCGGCCATTTCTCTTACGATGCACGATAAGGGCTTGTCTACTATCATTGGTCAAGACAGAGACTCCTCAGGTCATGCATTATCAGGACAAGCAAAAGCCACGTTTTACAGATTGAGAACGTGGGATCAAAGAACTAAATCAAGATCAAAGAGTAGAAACTTGAGCCAAGCGTTCACAATGCTTGACGGAATGAAGACAAAGCTTGGAATACCAAACACAGTAGTTGAAAAGACGGCGTACATATACAGAAAAGCTGCTGCCATAAATCTAGCGAGAGGAAGAAGTATTGCTCCATTGATCTCTGCGGCCCTTTACGCGGCATGTAGAGATACAAACACTCCTAGGACATTAGATGACATTGCCGATGCTGGAAATGTAACAAGAAAACTCCTGTCACGCACATTTAGAACCTTGGTCAGGACTTTGAACTTGAGTGTAAACCAGTATGACAGTCTTGGTTTTGTTACAAGAATATCTAACGAGTTAGGGGTAAAGGAAAAGACAAAGAGAGACGCCTTTGATATTTTACGAAAGTCTCAAGAAAAAGAGATCTCCGCAGGCAAAAATCCAGTAGCACAGGCTACTGCCTCACTTTATCTAGCCAGTATAATCAACGGTGAGAGGATAAGTCAAACGGCCTTTTCTGAAGC
>JBHIDF010000075.1:0-3597 GCA_046759945.1 Nitrosopumilaceae archaeon | reverse complement strand
GGGGTCAAACTTCCGTCTAGTTGAACTAGCGTAATTTTACCTAAATTGGGCATTAAAGCAACGGGCATGTCTGCTTGACCCGCTTGGTCTTCTTCGTTGTTTACATCCAAAATAATTTTGTCCTCGACCTTTCCTGCAGCACATGCTGAAACCATGTCTCGCATTGGTATACCTGCGTCAGCAAGTGCAACTGACGCAGCGTCTAGAGCAGCACATCTTGATCCTCCATCGGCTTGAAGGACTTCAAGATACACATCTATTGCAGTTCTCGGAAAATCTTCCAATATTACAGCTGGTTTTAATGCTTCTTTGATTACCTTTGAAATCTCAATTTCTCTTCTCGATGGAGCGGGATTTTTTCTTTCTGGTACAGAAAAAGGCTGCATGTGATATCTGCACCGGAGAACACCAGTGTCGCTATCAGCCATATGTTTCGGATGAATATCTCTTGGTCCATAGACGCCAGCAATAATTTTGTTTGCACCAAATTCAATATAGGCAGAACCATCTGCGTTTTTCAAAATTCCTGCTTTTATTGTGATATTTCGTGTTTCGTCTAATCTACGACCGTCACATCTGAGTCCATTCTCATCCAGTAATTTTATGTCACTCTTTCTACCCATTGTTATTCCTCATTAGATTCAAGGAAAGACTTGACCCTCTCCATCAGATCTGGAACATGTGAGTTAGAATCGATCATTTCGATCACTTTTATTGTCTTTGATAATCCAACTGGATCCTCACATGAAACAACAACTAAGCCATTCTGGCCAATTTTCACTCTTGCGTTAGTAGCAGATTCAATGGTTTTTATCATTGAGCCCTGCTTTCCTATTAATCTTGGAATTGTCATTGGGGCAATCTTGATTAGCTCCCCAGATTCGAGCTTACCAAGTTCTCTGCTCCTTACCGTAAGTAATGGATCACGTGATCTGTCAAAATTGGCAATTTTTGCTAGTACCAATTCGCCTTTACTGAGCTTTGATTTCAAGTCGTCACTAGACGGAGAAAAATCACGCCCAAAGACTTCATCGGCGCGTAAAACTCCCACATAACACGAATTGATGTCAAGCTCCCATGACATCAGATATTGTGATACTACTTTCCCTATTACTACATCATCAATTCTCGGCATATAGATTCCCGAAAATGCAAGGACCCGGACACTGTTATCGAAAATTTCAGAGATTCCCACGCTGGTTGCAATAATTTTATCATCATCTCGGTATACGTTCTGCTCCGTTCTTAATGGTCCCGTTGTTATTATATCACCAGGGATCACGAACTTTCTCTTTACGTTTTCCATCATTTAGCTACCTCGACAGAAGCCGAGCCTTTTGTTATTGAGCCTAACCTATCTATCACATCCCCTCTTGCGGCGGCCGGTATTTCTAGTATTACTTTTAATGATCCGTTTGCTTGCCATTCTTCTTTTTTTAAAGTTCCTACTGTCTTTAAAACGGAAAAAGATTGTGGAGCATATTGAGCGGGTACCAAAATGTCAAGTAACATGTTTTCAGACTTGAGTGGGATGATAGAACGTAACTTCTCAACCACATCCTTAATTTGTTCATCAGTATTTTTGAATGCGTCAATTGAAACTCTTGCTTCACTTAGTGCTTGTTCTACTCTGAGTGGAGGATGCGGTAGATGTGACCTGGGATCGACATACTTTTTTGAAATAAACTCTACTATTTGTTTACGTTTTTCTGTTATCATCCTCCGCCTTTGATCCGTTGTAAGGTTAAGTTCTCCCTTCTGCAGTATCTTTTCTAATATAATGACTCGATCATCAGTCTTGAAAGCTTTCATTAATTTTTCAGTTGACGCTCGTGTACCTTTGTTAGAATCAGAGTAGACTTCATCTGAGACGAGAACTGGAGATACATCCTTTCTTTTTCCTAGTTTATATTCAAGTGCTGGATCTGGCTTTACCAGTATTTCGAATTTTTCTCCTTCTACTGCATATCTTACAACTGTTACTTTGTCTGTCATGGGTTAGGTATTTGGTTTCGATATTTATCTATGTACAAAAACTCGCTAGATTTTTATTTGGACTAAAATTTCTCCAGTTACGATTTGGCTTCTGTGGAAATTATAAAACAAGACCATCAAACAATTGTCGTAAGACTCAAAGGCATACCCCTAGAATATGCAAATGCCTTAAGACGAGTATGCCTTAACGGTATTCCTGTTTTTGCAATTGATGAGGTTGTAATGATCGAAAATTCATCTGCTTTAGCTGATGAGGGGTTAGCTCACAGATTTGGGATGATACCACTAAAGACGGACCTATCTAGGTTTGTCGAACCTGAAAAATGTGACTGTCATAGTAAGACAGGATGCTCAAATTGTAGAGTTTTATTAATGATTGATGCTGGTGCCACAGATAATATGAGAACTGTAACTTCAGCTGAGCTTACCTCTGAAGATGAGGTAGTGAAACCGACAAGCGACAAAATTCCTATTATGATGCTCGCACGAGGGCAGAAGATCAAAGCGGAAGCATATGCAAGACTGGGTCGAGGTACAGAACATGCGAAATGGAATGCATCAAATATTTCAGTTTTGACGGAGACTGACAAAGAAGACGAACACATCTTAACTGTAGAGTCGACTGGATCTTTAGAACCTGCACAGATAGTATTAGCAGGAATTGATGAGCTTGCAAATAGACTCGATGACTTTAAGCAAGTGATACACACCCTATAATTTCAAGCATACATTATATTTGGGCTAAAAAGGCATTATCCAAATGGTAAACCAATTGGTATTGGAATTGGTAAGGGATCTAAAGAAAACATCCAAAAAAAACAAGGCGTCAATCTGGTCTAGACTGGCTCAGCTTGCAGTAAAACCGTCGTCAGCAAAAAGAGTTGTTAACCTCACCAAGATAAATCGGCTGACTAAAGAAAACGATGTAATTGTGGTGCCAGGGAAGGTTCTTGGTACAGGCTTAATTTTGCACAAAATTACCCTTTGCTCGTTTTCTATTTCAAATTCTGCTGCTAAAAGAATCCTTGAATCGGGAGGTAGAATCTTAAGTTTTAAGGAAATGGCAAAAAAATTTCCAACTGGAAAAGGTGTGACAATAATTGGTTAGAAAACAGCAGACAGCTAACAAAACCAGCAAACTCATTGTGGTTGATGGTGCCGGTCTTATCGCTGGCAGACTTTGCTCCCACACTGCAAAGTTGTTACTTCAAGGTAACAGAGTAACTATTGTGAACTCTGAAAAAATTATGGTAAGCGGAAATAAGGGAAGCGTCGTTGAGGAATATAAGAAGTTTTTAGAAGTTTCTAGTGTAATTAATCCTAAACATGGTCCTTTTCATCCACGAAGACCTGATAGGGTAATAAGCAGAATGATAAGAGGAATGTTGCCAAAAAAGAAACCTTCTGGAAAGATGGCTTTGAAGCGATTGAGAGCATATCTGGGAGTTCCAAAAGAGTTCAAATCCTTTGAAAAGACCCAGTTTGATGACGCCAAGATAAGAAGACCTTCAGCTTATTACACAAGCATGGACGAACTTGGAAGATTGATTGGGTGGGCACAACAATGAAGCCAGAAATCTATTTTGCATCACGAAAGACTGC
>JBHIDF010000074.1:0-3732 GCA_046759945.1 Nitrosopumilaceae archaeon | reverse complement strand
CGAACTTTATGAATACCTTAAATTCTATGCAGTCAAAAGCGATGGAAAATATGTTCGGCCTTGGAAAGATGCTCCCAAATTTTCTCTCGTGGGGTGCTTACAAGACAACCGTTGGAAGCAACGGAAGAATTTCAATTCCCGAAGCAGAAAGAGATGCGCTTGGAATAAAAGAAGGCGATCTTGTCCAGGTGATAATTCTGCCTATCGAGAAAAAATCAAAAAAAATGAGGGGGTGAAAATATGAGTAAAGCCGCAGAAACAAAAGATATCTTTGCAGTATCTAAGCAAAACGTTGACAGATTCTTTGATAACGTTGAAAAAGTAACACCAAAGTACCTACAATCAATAACGAACCTACAGCAAGAATACATTGAATCATGGAAAAACGCAATTGATTCAACCATTGCACTACAACGAGAATATGCAAACAGGACTGGAATTAACACAAACGTACCTCAGGCAACACTAAAAGTAATACGTGATACCACAGAGGAAGCCACCAAAGTGTTCACAGTACAAAATCAAATCGCACTAGCAGCTATTGATGCAACAGAGCAAAACGTCAAAACATTCAATGACAACGCAAAATCATTTGCTGACCTAAACAGAAACATCCTGCAATCTTGGATATCCGCATTCACACAAGTAAGAAACTAGTGTGAATCTAATTTTTCTTTTTTTATATTTTTAGTTATTTTTGGACTTTTCACTTAACCATTGTCCTAGTTCGGGCAGGACCTTCTTTTGAGAGAATGAACTTGCAATCATCCCAACATGACCTGTTGGGTAAACTCTGAGTGTTTTATCTTCACTTGCTACTGCATAATGTAAAGGCATGCTACATTCAGGAGAAACAAGATGATCACCTACTGCCACCTGAGTGAATATTGGCATAGTTATTTTCTTTAGAGATACTAGTTGTCCGCCAACATACATTTTATCACGAACAAGGAGATTGTCTTGATATACGTCTTTAATCCACTGTCTGAAAAGTTCACCTGGAACAGGTGGAGTATCATTTACCCATTTTTCGACGCGTAAGAAACTGTCGACAAATTTTTTGTTATCTATATTCTTGAAAAAATTAATGTATTTTTCAACACCCTGCTCAAACGGTTTAAGAATTGAGAAGCAATAGTACATGAATTCTGGTGGCATGTTGCCGATTGTATCAACCATCTTATCGACATCCATATGCTTTGCCAAATTGCTTACAACAGTTGTATCACGCCATCCGTCGATTACTGGAGCCGTTGCGATAATATTTTGTATTTTCTCTGGGTGAAGTGAAGCATAGATTGTGGAGATCGTTCCACCCGTACAGTATCCCTGTAGAGACACTTTTTCAACTCCAGCCTCGTCACGTACGAAATTCACACAGTTATTTAAGTAGCCGTTTACGTAATCGTCAAAATCAAGATATTTGTCAACATTAGATGGTGTTCCCCAATCGACCATGTAAATGTCAAATCCTTGTTCTAACAGATTTCTAACCCAGCTCTTTTGTGGTTGAATATCAAGTATATGATAGCGGTTTATTATTGCGTATACTATAACTAGTGGAGTTCGAGATTGTTTCTGTGTTAATGGCTTATAATGAAGCAACCGAATTTTGTCTTCGGCATATGCAACATCGTGTGGTGTCATCTCCAAATTAATTTTGTCAGGATCTGGAATGTAATTTGGTGCTTCAACAACATTTCGACTAAATTTTAGAAATTCATCTACAAATTTTGGGTCAATCCTTGGTTCACTTTGCATTAGTTTCATTACCACCTTGTTTTGATTTTAGTTCTTTTTCAAGCTCAGCGACTCGTCTACGTAACGTATGTAATTCCTTGTATATCTCATCAATCTCCTTTCTATTTGGTAAATTAGCTGATTCCAATAAAACATTTGCCATCTCGTTCCAATGTTTTGCAAGCTCCAGTTCACTTGATACTAGTTTTCCATAATTTTCGCCAAACTTTTTTGAATCAAATAGCTGAGTAAAGTCACTCTCAAACACGTCTAACCAAACTCGTTTGTATGCTTCTGTTTGTTCAGCGTTCTGGGGAACTTCTGTGATCTTTGAACTGACCTTCTTCTGTGCTTCCGTCCACGTATCTGATAGTTGCTTGTAGTATTCCATTAACCTAGTGTTAAATTCAACTAGGTCTTCACTAGACTCTATCAGTTCAGTGGAAATTTTTTTTGCATTGGAGGCAAATTTTCGCATGGGACCCATTGCAGAGAATGAGGTAGGCTTACTTGACATCAGATAGATTAAATCAGTCCAAAATTGGGATAGATGTTTGTAATGTTCAAATGTCTTCTCGTAATCTGTATCTGATGTCACACTAGTAGGGCGAGAAAGATCTCAATAAATAGATCGCTTATTTTTAAATAACTTATGAGGGGCAAAACGAGGCAGGCAATGTTAGGGAAGAGGATTGCTTACCATGGATGCTGAAAAAGTATGTGATGAAATTAGGAAGTTAGATTCTAGGATGAGATTTGTTGGTATAATTAACAACAAGGGTCGTCTCATTGCGGGGGGAATGAAGGAGGGCATAAAACCGCTCGAAGACACCAAGAAGGATGAGATGTTGTTCATGGAACTTGCGTTAAGAGTAAGAATGAGACGTGAGTTCGACAAAGAATTAGGGCCAGTAAAATTTTCGATGTCTTATAGAGACATAATAATCATGAGTTTCCCGCTAGATGAAGACGCCTTATTTGTTACCGCAGAAAGAGAAATTGATTTTTACAAAATTCCATTTGAGATTCTAAAAATAATTGGAAAGTGAGAAGATAATTAGGCCCGACCCAAGGAGGAATGGGAGCACTGACAAGACCAGTACTAACCGCCTAGATCGAGCCAGTGTAAATTGTATTCACATAGAATAAAGGGATTTTCCCAAATTAGCTCCAAATTTTGACGAACAAGTAATACGTGATTACGAACAGATGAATAATCTTGAATTAATTGTCCACAAATTTGGACATCGTTTCAAAATAGGAGTCTGCAAGAATCAGGTGAGTAAAATGACTCCATGTAAGTGTAAAACTTGTGTCTGCTACTATGTAGATCAATGTGGTCTATGTTCATGTTGTGAGCACAGTGGAGAAAAGCAATACGCATAGGCTGAATATTCCACTTCATTCTAATCGAAACAAAAACAAGAAGGAGACAAAAAGTCACAATATGGCATTGTTTGGAATTTACGGAAGCCATACAACAGAGGCCTGCCCACTGAATAACCCTCAAACGGCAAAAGCTGTTTTAGAAGCCGCAGGCACGGACATGGAACAAACAGCAAAGAAATACAAAATAAACAAGATTGTAGGACAGTATCATTCAGGATTGGAGCATACATTTCTTTGGATACTGGATGCCGAGGACCCTCATCTAATAGAGCAATTTTGCGTGGATGGTGGGATAGCACGTTTCAATGCTGTGAAAATCGTTCCACTGACAACGTTTCAGGGCGTGGTGGAAAAGGTTAAAAAGATTCACCAAACCTGACCTTATTTTTTTATGGTCTTTTCTACATTAACAGAAGGGTGTTATACTGCTTTTACAAACTACGCCGTATACTGTCCAACTCAGTATTACAAGTGCAAAAATAGCTATAGGTATGATCACTACTTTTTCTTTCAAACCCATACTTTTGATGATATCGTAAATCTACTTGAACCTAACTATCAGTATCAAGAAAATTAATCAGTTTTCATTTCATTAACCATGCC
>JBHIDF010000073.1:0-3825 GCA_046759945.1 Nitrosopumilaceae archaeon | reverse complement strand
GGTATTTTTTCTACAAGAAAGTAGTTCACCCATATAGGTTGTGAAGTCTTTGGATACGAGATCCAGCTGGCAGGATTATTCCATTGTTGGAAGGTTTCTGCAGGTACGACTGCGGCAGCTACAATAGAGGTTATAACAAGTGTGGCCAATATTCCAATTCCGACTAGTCCTATCTTGTTTCGCTTAAATTCCTCCATGATTTCGTTCGGCGAAAGAGTGCTCAAAATTATGCAGTCCTCACACGCGGATCAAAGTAACCATACATCAAGTCAGCTATGAAGATGCTTACAAGGAAGAAGACAGTAAGAGTGTATGTGGCACCGATTATTACTGGAAGATCCATTACGCTTATTGCCTCAAAGTAGAGTCTGCCCATGCCAGGCCAGTCAAATACAGCTTCTGTAATTATGGCTCCACCCAGCGAACCCGATAAACTAAGAGCAAGAATTGTTAGTATTGGTGGTGCTGCATTTTTTAGCGCATGACCGTAAAGAATTTTCTTTTCTTTGACACCAATTGCTCTTTTGGCCATGATAAAATCTTCTTGCATTATTCCCACCATGAAATTTCTCACCAAGTAAGCCCACGCGCCAAATCCTATCAGAACTATCGTGATCAATGGTAGAGTCATGTGATAAAGAAGCGATATCACGTATCCTGGATCAGTTGCAGGAATCGTCGGAGTTGCTCTTGCAGGAAATATTTGGTACGTAAACGAGAATGCAAAGATCATTAACATCCCTATCCACCATACTGGGAAGCTGCTGCTTACTACAGCAAAAGTTGAAGTCAGTCTATCAACCTTTGAGGCTACTTTGCTTCCAGAATACGCACCAAGAAATATTCCAATTAAAGATATGATAATAGTGGCAGTAGTAAATAGCAGAATTGTCCTTGGGAACTTTTCAAATAATATGTCTTTAACATCTGAAGAACCTGCATCGCTAGTCAGAAATGTTGCATGACCAAAGTCAAGTATCATTATCTTGTACATAGTGAAACCTAGTCGTTGGGGTGAATACCAGGGCGTGTCAAGGCCAATCTCCTTAACTCTTAGCTCTATCTGCGATTGAACGAAGGCATCAAACTCCTCGATGCTCTTAAAGCTCTCCATAAGATTCTTGTTTTCTGTGATCTCCTGCCTCACCTGAAAAATTATACCTTGTTTGAGAATAGTGTCCATGTTGGACCCAACAAGTGCAATGGTAAGAAACAGAGTGGCCATGAGCACTCCAAACATGGTTATCAGTCTGGTTGCGAGGTATCTCTTAATGCCCACGTCACTTTCAACTGGAGATTAGTTAATAACGTATTTGGAAAAAAATCACGGTTCTTTTATGACAAAACTCTGCCCAAAATCAATCTCGTAATTCAGATAGTCTGCTTACCACTCGATTCGGAGGGTTTGGCCTTTTACGTTTTCAGCTGTAGACCACGTAATTTTCTCGTTTGCGCCATTCTTTCCAACCACCGACTTCATGTCAGATGGAGTTTTTTCATCTGTTTCCTGATTTATGGAGTAAAGGGCAGGGTGTTTTAATTTCCCATTTGGGGGATACTCGATGCTAAGTTCAAGACTTTGACAATCAATTAGAAAAGCATTTTCAAAATATCTTTCAGGTTCTTCTACATCATATTCTAGCGTGTAGCTGCGTCCCTTCTCTCCTTTGAGAATGGGCATACTAAACTGAGTAGTAAACTCTTTACAATCAGGCTTGTCAATGTTGATACTAGATATTTTCAGGTCCCTATGTTTTTCGTCATACACACTTATGTTTAGATCATTAATAGAATATTTTTCAACGTCAGTTGCGATTCCGTGCAAGACATGATAGATAGGCTCGTCTGTCTTGTTTTGTATCTCGTAAAACCTTTTGTGGTGAGTCAGCATGGTTTCAGGGTCTTTGATTGTCAATCCAACTTTTATCGCGGTGTACATCGTAGTCTTTATGCTTTTGACAAACTCTTCGCTCATCTTGCTTCTTTGTGCTTCTCCTTTTGTTGGGTGCTTTGGATTACCAAAGCCATCACCGTAAGCAGAGTAAATTAGAATCGTCGTGCCGTGTTTTATGGTAAAATCATGCACCGGCTTGATGTGCTGTTTATATTCATCAGATAACTCGATAAGATCTTCAGCTAGCTTAGGAGTCATTAAGATATGGCCGTCATCACCAAAATCCATGACTCGTCTGCACATTATTATTCCAGGACCCCAGACGTTTTTTTGACCTCGGACATCGTTTATTGTAAAGCAATTACCGTTATGCAAACCGATTCTCACCCTAACTGTCTCAGAAGGAATTTTTCCTTTGTTGTACTCTTCCAATTGTTCGTGAAGTTGACTTGATAGCAGAAGAGGAAGTTCTGGGCCTTGCATGAAACCTAAACACATACCATCTCCAGTAGGAAGAACGAGAACGGCTTCTTCTGGAGTATTTTTGAATGCGTCACATTCTTTTATGGCATTATTGAGGACTGTGATTTTTTTGATTTGGGTCTTAGTTGACATTGTAGGGTCTGAAAGGCCAACTACATCTACGAAGAAAAAGCTGGCATGAATTAGACCGACATTAGCTTTAATGACCATGTATCATAGATATTAGGACGTGAAAATTAAAATTTTCTGATCTGGTTATTTTTCACACGTGACGTAACTGTCCTTGCCACCGTTATACAAGTGAATTATTGCGGCAACATCACATTCTGAGATATATGGAAATTCTGTTCCTATCGTTGGGGCCATCAAATCCTCCGGATCACTAGAATGAGCTAGTCCAAAGGCATGGCCTGACTCATGCCTAGTGATTGCCTTTATTTGATCAGGATCAAGACTATCAATACTGAATATCGTTACACGCGACTTTAGGATCTGGTTTGCCGCTTGGTCTGCTATTGAATTTGCCCATCCGCTATATCCATCTGCGTTTGCTCCTTTTGTCAGCTCAATTGTAATGTCACCTTGTCCCAAGCTAGAGTGAATTATCTCAATGTTTGTTGGAATGTAAAGTTCAGTCTCAGTTTCAGATGCTGCTTTCAACGCACCTAGCCACCCCAAGTACATTAAGGAGGTTTGACCTTGTGGTCCTTTATGTAACAAAGAGTCGTCAATCTCGACTGACTCTTCAGACATTACGGCGTCTTCTACAGCATCAATTATCTCTGGATCAATCCCAGCTGTATTTACTATGTTTACGTACAAGATATCATCCTGCACAAGACGCCAAGAAAGGAACGTATCGATGACGTCTCCTTTTAGATTCTGAATCAGATAACCTGAGGGGATTGGCTCTGATACCATTCTGTACTGTTCGCCTGCAAGCTCCATGAAAAGATAAGAGTACACACCAAACACTACAGCTATGCCTAACCCAGCTACCATCACCGCGTAATAATATTTCTTGGTAGCTTTTGCTTTTTCCTTCTCTTCTAAAGCCACTGATTCCTGTAAGAGGATCTTTTCTTGCTCGGCTTGATGGATTTCTTCGTGCTCCTTGTCTACCTGTTGTGTAAGTTCGGCCTTTGCTTTCTCTGCTGCTTCAGCCTTTTCCTCCATTGATTGAGAAACGTCTGATAGAATGAACTCTTTCTGTTTCATTTCATTTAATTCCTGCCTCTTTTGTTGTAATTCCTTTTCAAGCTTAAAGTACGACTCGCTTGAGAGTTGTATTTTCTTTTGAAGTTCGGTATTTTGCCTTTCTAGTTCAGCATACTTATCAAAAATTGATCCTTCTCCGGCTGCTTGAAAAACTCCTTGATTTTTCAGTATCTCGAGTGCCTTGCTGGCTTCTTGTAGCTTCGTTTCAAGTTCGTGAAGAGAAGCTTTAG
>JBHIDF010000072.1:0-3837 GCA_046759945.1 Nitrosopumilaceae archaeon | reverse complement strand
TTATCTACCTAGCTCCTTTATTTTTGCAGCAGCAACTTCTGCTGCTTTTTTGCCAGATAATAACATAGAGCCGAAGGTTGGACCCATTCTTGCTAAACCATATGTTTCAGTGACTACCATGCCCGCTACCACGAGACCTGGATATACTTCACCTGTTTTGTGGACCACATAGTTTTCCCCCTCGTTAACCCACATAGGATTCATTCCTTTCCATTCCACCAGTTTTCTATCAACAAGCCTTTTTACTGCAACAGAATCGTGACCTGAAGCGTCTACTACGATTTTCGATTCCAGCGCAATGGGATCCACACAAGTAATGTTTCTTGGAAGAGCAGAAACAGGCATCCAATTTACTACTACCCCAGAGACTCTCCCGTTTTTCAAAACTAAGTCATCAAACTTTGTCAAGTTTAGGAATTTGACTCCTGCATCACAAGCTGCTGCGATTAGCTTGGATGCCGCGTGAGGACCTGGGGTAAGATATAGTCCATCGGCAACTTTTTTGTATGGAATTCCAAGTTCATCCCAAATCTTTTGTGCTGGTTCCCTCACTGTAACGGGATTCATCATGTATCCACCTAGCCAATATCCACCCCCTAGGTAGTTATTCTGCTCTACTATCAGGGTCTTAAAACCCATGGTAGCAAGCTCCTTGCCAGTTGTAAGTCCTGCTGGTCCTGCACCAATTATTATTGCGTCAGAATTAACTCTGTCAATTAAAACTGAATGAAATTCATCGGCAATAGCTTTAGTTACCTGAGCTTCACTGACTTCAGTGAAGATTTTTTGATGTTTGTCATCAGTTGTAGATTGTTGCACAGAGGGGTCCGCTATCTATAGACATTAAAAGTTTGCCAAGCTCAAAATTCAATGAAGACCCTAGATTATTCAGCAGAAAGATCCCAATAGGTTGAACCTTCTTGTTTTTCAGTTGGCTTTTCTAAGGATTTCCATTCCTTGAAAGACCGTACATATAATTTTACATTCGGGATTTCGGCTTTTCTTAAAGCGTAATATCCCAGACCCGATAAAGTTCCAACACTTCCACAGTAGGTTACTACTTCAGAGCCAGATGAAATGTTTCTGTTTTCAAATAGTCTTTTTAAATCCTGTTTAGATCTCAATATGTTTTCAGATGATGCTAGCATCCTATAAGGGATGTTTACTGCACCAGGGATATGTTGTTCAAGATAGTTTAACCGTTCCCTGTTATCAACTAGCATACATCCGTTCTTTTCTTTTGCCGTTTCCATATAATCTGCTGTTGCAAGTATTTCAGGTCTTAATTTTATGGAATGTTCCTTACTGGGATATTCGATAATCTTGTCAGTTGTTTCAAGATCTAACTCTTTCCATTTATCGAAGGTCACTTCCAACAATGATACATCAGAATGTCCAATGTATTCGAGTGTCCATGCGACTCGTGAGGCAAGTGCACCAAAAGTGTTGTCATATACCACTACGGGCGTTTCGTCATCTATTCCAAACGACTTAGTCAACTGAACAACTTTCTGAGGACTGTCATCAGAGAGCAGAGTTGCAAGAGGGAGATTCACAGAACCTGGGATATGACTCTTATCGTATTCCTCTTTTTTTCTTATGTCTATTACTCGAACACTTTTGTCTCTAACATAAGATCTTAAAGTATCTACATCAGTTGTGGCGGTATCGGTTTTGCCCATTTAAGCGGCACACTCGCCCTTACCTGTCCTGACATGATAACTTTCACCAGTTCCATAATCCATGAAGAAGTCCTTATCTTCTTCGATGGTGGGTGGTTTTGTAAGAGGAACGAGAATTTCTTTGATATCCTTTACAGACTTGACATTAGACCCACCGTTGCCTTCAACAACTCTTTGTATCCATGAGCTAAGAGTCTCGTCTTCCTTTCGTTCGGACTTGAAAACTTCAATTATTTTCAATATGGCAGGAATTATTCTTTTTGCAGGCAATCTTGTACATGTTGCTCCCAACACAGCTTGACTATCTGATCTCCCTCCAAGTTGCATTGTATACAAAGGATACATATTCTTGCCAACACGGCCACCGCCACCATAAAACCCTATCGTAGCAATCTCATGTTGGCCACATGAATTTGGGCATCCACTTATCTTAATAGTTGCATCCCGTAAGGTATCATCATCATCCAGTCCTAGTTCAAGGAATTTTCTCTGAATTTCTTTCGCAAGCCTATGGGAATTTGTAATTGCCAGGTTACACGATGTTGTCCCAGTACATCCTACGGGGGATGCCATCGTGAGTGCTCCAGATCTTGCAAGACCAGTATCTAGTAGCTTTGAAAAAAGTCTCGGAAGATCATCTTCTGCTACCCACCTTAATGCCATATTTTGCGAGAATCCATTTCTGATTTTTCCTTCTGCAGAAAACTCTCTCGCTATCTGTGCGATAGCATGGAGCTGACTAGCTGTAATGTCACCAGCTTCAAAGGCCAAAAATACAACTCTAAACCCATCCTGTTTTTGTTTTATGGTGTTTGTTTTCAGCCACTTCGCATAACCGGAAGGCGTGCTGGTACTTTCATAGGTAACCACTGGGCGACGATATTCTTGAGTGGTGTAATCAACATCAAGCTTTTGTATTATAGATTGAGTCGTCTTAACTATTTCTCTTTCCTTTAGGAAAATGCTTTTGAATTTTTCCCATCCCGTCTCATTAACTAGATAACGCATCCTATTTCTTGCCATATTTTTCCTATTCCCAAGTCTATCAAACATCCTGATTACTGCAAGTACCGTGTAAAGCAGGTCTTCTTCTGGTGTAAAATCTTCAACTTGATGTGCGACTGAAGACCAGTTTCCAAGACCACCTCCCAAGAAAATTTTGAAACCTCTCTTTACTTTGCCATCTTCTTCCCTATGCTGTGGAATAAGTCCGATGTCTGCTATTCTCGCCATTCCATGATCCTCACAACATGTGTAGTTGATCTTAAACTTCCTAGGCAAAGTTTGACATAATGGATTCCTTAAGAGGAGTTTTGCAGTAGCAATAGTATAAGGAGTTGGATCAAATTCTTCGTTTGGGCAGACACCAGCCATGGGACTGCACATAACATTTCTTACCGTATTCCCACATGCTTCTCTTGTTGTCAAGCCGACATCGGCCAGACCCCTCATTACTTCTGACACATCTTCCAAGATAACCCAATGTAACTGGATATTCTGTCTTGTCGATACGTGGGCACTTCCTATAGAGTACAACTCACTTAGATCTGCAATTTTCTCGAGTTGGCGCGGGTGTATCTCTCCAGCTGGAATCTTTATTCTTACCATGCTGTAATCGTCTGTCATTCTGCTTCCATAGGCACCATGCTGCAGCCTAAATCGTCTAAAGTCGTCTTTGCTCACCTTCTCTTGGCGGTAATGCTTTACGGTTTTTGCAAAGTTTTCAACTTCCTCGATCTTGGCCCAATTGATTTTAATATCTGGCGATGCTCCACGCCTAGAATAGTCTAACGTAGAATGATCCATTTCAATCAAATTTCATTTTATAAATAATATAAAGATTCTAAGGTGGAAATAATTACAGCAATAATTAAGATTGTAAAAATAGTTGCCATCTACATGTTCTAAAGATATAGAATAAACGCTCACACAATGTGGAACAAATTAAATAGTTGAAATATAAGATAACTAATTCTTTTACAAAATCCTGCTACGAGTCGTTGAGTAGCTTAATCTAACTCTGGGTTACCTCGCTACGAAGTTTCTTGGTTATACTCAAGTCAATTTTGTCAAGCAATTCAAAAAGTTTGTCTTTGTTCAGGTTCAAATATTCTGGACCTCTTTCTTTTAATCTAATTTTGTATAATCTTATATC
>JBHIDF010000071.1:0-3856 GCA_046759945.1 Nitrosopumilaceae archaeon | reverse complement strand
AGGGCGCCATAATTTTACTAAGCCAATTTTCTAAAAATGTCGTCTAATATTGTCTTATTTGAAGCAGCTATGAACGAAAGTCTCTTATCAAACCCAAGTTCAGATTCCAACGGTCTTTTATTCTGATCTAGAAGGTAGCCGCCTGCCTCTTTAGCTATTAGGTAACCCGCAGCCATATCTGTAACTCTAATTTTATCTCTAACATCAATGTAAACATCAATTAGTCCTCTTGCAAATAACGCAAGTTCAAGCGCATTTGCACCCAAGTGCCGAATATGATTTGATCCCTCAATTATCGGGTATATCTTCTGCATATTAGAGCGAGAAATTCCAGACGTGTTGAGGCCAACAATACGATAAAGTGGTTCGTTGCTGTTTGCATGAATTTTTTTATCATTCATAAAAGCACCTTTGTCTTTTACTGCATGGTAAACATCACCTGTAGACAGGTCGGTGACTACTCCGTTTGTAACTGAGCTTAGCTTATTTTCAGTTGCAAAAGCAAGAGAGCAGCAGAAAAAAGGTATTCCCCTTATTGCATTTGTAGAACCATCAATTGCATCCATGATTACAAATCCTTTAGGATTTTTTGAAAGCTCTAATCTACCGCATTCTTCACCAATAACTACACAATCAAATTGAATCTTTTTTAGATAATCAAGAACAATTTTTTCTGCTATAATATCTATATTTCTTGAGATATCTCCCCCAGCACCTCTCCCAAAATCTCTGGCAGCTTCTTCTGTTCCCGCAAGATCCTTTACATTTTCATATACGAGTCTTGATGCCTCTCGTAACACATCGATAATTTCCATAAATTTTCTAATTTTTTTCCTAATTTAATTTAAGAAGTGATTTGAAAAGTCACTCAATGCATAAATAACAAAAGGCGATTTGCCACTTTGTGAGTAGTAAAGATGAGTCAGTTTTCAGCAAAGATGCATTAATTTCAACAAAACCTGGAAAGCAAATAATCAAACAAGGACTTTTCAAATCGAAGGGCTACAAGCAGTTTGATAAATACAAAAATGACGCAAAGAATGAATTTCCGGACTTTGCTAAGAGGTTCACCAACGATTTGTTTAACGAAATAAAATCAGATACCTCACCAAACACTACTCAACAGAATTTTGCTGAAGAAATAGGCACGAGTGACATCATACTAGAACGGTCACAAGTAGATGCCGTGAAAACAAAGCTTGAAAACTATGACGTGTTACACGATAGAGTTTTAAGAATTCTTAATTCCAACTTTGTAAAAATGACATTTCCCGTCTTTAATGCTCTATATGATGCTGCTTCAGAGTACTATGGCGACAAACAAGACCCAAAATTACGGGAGCAAATCGTTGATGGTCACATTATCGCTATTGACTTGAGCGAGCCAATGGACAGGATTATGGATAAAGATGAAGACCTTGAGTACCTTGACGATTACAAACTAATGAATCCCTATATTCTAAAACTTGCGCGAGCTAAAATTGCCAAGGGAGGAGATGTAGTCCTCAAAGAATTTGAAAAAGGCTTTAAAGATGCACGAATCGGGCAGTACATTGATTCTAAATTAAAAACAAAACCTACTGAAATTTCTGAGGAAGAAATGTCCCAATGTTACAAAAAGTATCGTGCCGTAATGGGAACCGCTGGACGAAATATGGCTCTTGCGAGAAGGCCACTTGGAGAAGTATTTCATCTTGGAATGGCAAGGGCAGCAGAGTCAGTAGGTTGCGGAAATGAAATTGAAGATTCTGTTAAAAATCGATTCATCAAGATTCCCTCCTGGCCACTATACTATTCGCTCCTCACAAACGACGTAAAGGCCGGGTTTGAAATGACCTTACAAAAAAGTGCTCTTTATCTTCGTGATGCAAGACTCGCGCTTGAATTATTGCCAGAAAATTTTTCTCACCATGATTTTTTGGAATTTTTGTTTCTTACCGTTGAACACTATAACATGTTTTGGTATAACCGTCTGCAAAAGGAAAACGTATGGTCGGAATTTTCTGCGAATCTACCTAAGTGATAAAAATGATGTGGGCAGAAAAATACAGACCGCAAAGCATCCTTGAAATGGTAAGTAACGAAGAAGCAAGAACCTCATTTATCGATTGGATTGGAAAATGGAAAAAGGGAACCCGGCCAATTCTTCTCGTCGGTCCACCCGGTGTGGGAAAGACTACACTAGCGATTCTTGTTGCAAGGCAATTCGGATACGACTTGATCTCCTTGAATGCAAGTGATGTTCGTAACAAACAAAGAATCAGTCAGATACTTGAGCCAGTTCTAGGCAGCGCAAGCGTTCTTGGCAAACCAATGATTTTTGTCGACGAGGTTGACGGAATACATGGTAGATTTGATTATGGGGGAGTCGAAGCACTCGTGAAAATTCTCAAGGAACCTACCGTACCTATTGTCTTAGCCGCAAATGATGATTCATCAACAAAGATGAAGAGCATCAAAAAAGCAACAAAAACAATTAACCTAAGACCAATTCCTCCAAGGCTTTTACGACTATATCTGGAGAATATTTTTAAAAAAGAAGGCACAAAACTTGGAGTCGATTCTATCCTAAAACTTGTTGCAGAATCACGTGGCGATATAAGATCATTACTTAATACTGCACAATCTCTTGTAACAGGATTCGAACCTCAAACAGAAAAGTCATTTGAGACTTCGAATGTTGAGGAGGCTGTAAATGCATTTTTCAAAGCAAAATCCTACGATGAAGCAAGGATAATACTGTATTCATTGGCAATTGATCCTCGAGAAAAAATAGACGCTTTTTATTCTAGTGTAATCTCAAGCAATCTCTCAAAAGATGACATGCATCGAATGCTTGAAGTCGTATCAGAAGCAGATATGATTTATGGAAAAATAAGAGATACACAACAATGGAGACTTTTACGTTATTTAGACTCTATTTTACTTGGGTTGTACAAAGAAGGCAGTTCTGTAAGATATTCGCGGTTCAATCTTTCATGGCCGCTTCTTAACAGATTGAGATGGGATGGTAAAGCGATAAAGAGTCTAACTCAGCTCCTTGCGAGGAAAATGCATGTTTCCGCAAGTAGTTTCGTAACTTTTTATTTTCCATACATTTTGCTCTGTATGAAAAATAAGACTCTTGATTTACATCTTGACGAATCTTATAAAGAGATTATCCAAAAGGAGATTGAATTAGTCAAATGAGCTGGCTTAGGATGCCCTTAAAGTTTCCTGGCACATGCATAGTTTGTAAGAAGAAAATCAACATAAACGAGATTGCTTTATGGTCAAAAGGCCAAGGCGTAAAACATGAGAAATGTGCAGAAGTTATTGAGCTGAAGTGTACTGTATGTGGTGGACCCGCAGGTTGCCCTAAATGTGAATTTCGTGATAACTGTGATTTGGAAGCAGTTTCACAACTTTGTATTTGTACAAAGTGTGAATCAAAGACAGATTCATTTTATTTGTATCAACAAGCTGTCCTGAAAAAATTCCGTGTACTAAATTCTACCGCATAGTGATCAAGATGAATTAAACTTGTGTTCAAAAGTTAAAATTTGACTCGTTTTAGGTAATGACATTGGCTAAAGAAAAGCCTAAGGATCCATCCAAAAAGAAAAAAGGATTGACAGCAGCAGAAGTGGCAGCGTTAGCAGAAGCAGCAGCAAAAGCAGCAGCAGCAAAAGCAGCAGCAGCAAAAGCAGCAGTGGAAGCAGAAGCAAAAGCAGAATATGAAGCAGCTGCAGAAGAAGCAGTAGCACCAGAAGCAGGCAAATCGTTTACTCATAGATACGAACAAGACCAGATATTTAGACGAGAAATGGGAGAACCAGAATTTTTCCAATATAAAAAGGACCTACATCCAATAAGA
>JBHIDF010000070.1:0-3887 GCA_046759945.1 Nitrosopumilaceae archaeon | reverse complement strand
TTTACCTTCTATTTGTCCTTTGCAGAAGTCACATGAAATCTTTACAATCATGCCTTTTGCTAGTTTTTTAGTTCGTTTGTTTATCCTATTACGTGTTAAGTTAAATTTGATTGTTGACAGGTTTTGAACTTTTTTCAAGTCCAGCAGAGGTGTGACTGATTTTATCAATCCTACATTAACAAGTCTTTGATAACGGGATTTTACTGTAGGAGTACTTACCTTGGTTTCTCTTGAAATCTGACGAAAAGATTTTCTACCATCTTCTAAAAGTGACTCGAGAATAGCAACGTCAACATCATCTAATTTGATAGGCATTTTTACCAACTATCACATTTATCATTCATCAACAAATTGTTTTGGATCTCTTTCAAACGCCCATCTACAACTAGCACAACAAAATCGGTATTCTTTATCATTGTAAGTATATGATTCACCTTTACTGCCAACTTCCATCCCACATACCGGATCTTTCATATCTTCGTCGTTCCCCTCCCTCCCATTAAATACCATACAGTCGGTAAAATGATCAAGCTTCCAAAAATGATTGGTATGTAATCCTTAGGAATTATTTGAATATCTTCATGTGAGTGGTCATCCATCATCAATTCGGAAGAAATTGGTGTGAGATCAACCAGATTGTTCCATCCCTTATGAACGAAAGTTTCTTCGTACCATTGGTGTCCTGATGGCAAGCCATTGATTATTAAAAAAGCACCGATCACTACCAGCATAAATCCAGTTGCCTTTTCTATAGAAAATCGTTTAGAAGTCAAGGTCTTTGTTGCATTGATTCCCACAATTGCAAGTACTGACAGGAGTACCAACGGAATCGCTCTTCCAACTCCGTGTACTACACCTAATGATGCACCAATTTCTACACTGCCGATACTAGCGATGTAAATTAAGAGCCAATAAAACAAAGGATTTGGACATCCAACTCCAGCATTTCCTAGTAGCGCTCCCATGAAAAAGGATTTTGCATAATCACTGCGCCTCTGAATAAACCCAGGCATTCCCGAATACGAAGGCATTCTTAGACTGATCAATTTGAGCTGTGATAATCCAAAGACAAACGCTGCTATCCCAGCGATTAAGAACATCACTGTTGAAATTTGATCTAATGAAGCAGTCTTACCTAGGATAGCAACCCCTGAACCATACGCCGTTATCGTGACGGTTAGACCAGCTCCAAAAAGCAAGGCCATGAAAAGTCCTTTCTTGTATCCTTTTCCCATGCTTAGAGGAATTATTATGAAAACAAGTGGCATAGTGCACGGTAAAACAATCATAGATAGACCTGCGATGTAAGCAATTACAAGCCAAGATGGATAAGAAAAGTCTTGACTAGCATTGGCGCTAAATTCCGTAGTTATTGAAAATATGATCCCAAGGAAAATTAATGAAAACAATGCAAACGAGAACAGTACAACTGTCTTCTTTGCAATAACTTGGACGCTCATAATTTTCAATAGAATACGTAATACTTAATGACCCAACTTTACAATTGTAAAGTTTGACTTTTCCAAACACCTTTTAGACATGTGGAGGTACGTGAAAATCGTACAAAAGATGGCTAATGATCCTCACGTAAAACGTCTTCTGTATTTTGTTTTCGCGGGATCAAGAGGTGGTCTAAATAGAATGAGGCTGATATCTACGTTAAGAAAAAGACCCCTTAATCAAAATCAACTAGCAAAAGAGCTTGGGTTGGATTACAAAGCAATACAACATCACATTGGCGTTCTTGAGAAAAACAACCTCATATCACGCGTCGGGGAGGGCTACGGTGTTACTTTCTTTATCTCTACTTTTCTAGAGGTAAACATCGATGCATTTAATGAAATTGTGAATAAATTGGAAAAAAGTAAATAAACTGTGCGGGGGTCGTGATTTTCTGTATGGAACCAATAACAGGCGTTCTTTCTGCCATATCAATTGCCAATATGGTTGTACTGGCTATACTTGCCGGTATTTTTGCAAAGATGTACTCAAAGACAAAGGCACAGATTCCGTTGGGCATGATAGTTTTTTCAGGACTCCTGTTTTTACACAATACGATAGGTGCATATGCTTATTTTTCCATGGAACAACTTTTTTCACCTGAAATTTTTCCGTACCTTCTAGGAGTCCATATAGCAGAACTTGCTGGCATTTTGATATTTTTGAAAATAACATTACAGTAGATTTGGTTTATTTGCGAGTCCTATACAGTAGGCATTGTGAAGCGCCTGAATAATGAATACATAAAACTAAACAAGAACATTCTGATTGCTTTTGCCGCCTCAATCATAATTTCTGCTATAGTTGCACAATTACTTTCAGAACAGGAACACTATCTAAACACGACTTTTACTCTTTTCGCCGACTATGCAACATATTTTTCTGTCTTTGGTATTCTGTATTATCTTGACAATCGAAAAAAGTACAAGCTAGAATCAGGTGAAACCAATTGGCCACTCCTTAAAGGAGATCTGATAAAAATTATTTCATCCTTAGGAATTGCAGAAGTTGTTTATACAGTAGTCAGGTGGTCGTTACAATACTATTTGCTTACAGTCGGATATGATGCATACGTAGCGTCAGTAGTATCACAATTGATTTCAACAATTGTTTATGTGATTGTTATGAATGTGAGTGTAAAGATTACGAGGTTGTATAAAAATGTCAATTAGTGTATACGTAGATGGTTCTGGTGGACCAAACTCTGGCTTTGGATTTTACGTCAAGGAAACCGGCGAGTCATTTTACAAAAAAGAACCCAACATTACAAACAATCAAGCAGAATATATGGCAATAATTTCTGCAATGAAAAAATTTGAAGGAACTGCTGGAGAAATAATTATTTACAGTGATTCGAAAAATACAGTGTCTCAACTAAATCATGACTATGCCATAAACAATGATCAGCTCAGGACTTTAGCAATGGAAGCTTGGAGTCTTATCAAAAAATTTTCTGACCTAAAAATAAAATGGATTCCGAGGAACGAGAACCTTGCCGGGAAAATGCTTGGAAGTTAGAACATTAATTGCAAAGATGTTTTCCATCTCAGCATCTTTCGTACAAGGATAAACTTATTACAGAAAACCATTTGATCTCAATTCGTCAAAATGGGCGAGTCAGTTATTTTATCTCCAAAATCAATTGCAGTCATAGGCGCATCCGATAAGGAAGGTAGTATCGGACGAGCTATTACCTCTAACATAATGAAGGGATACAAAGGAGAAGTAATTCCGATTAGTCCTACGAGAGACAAAGTCTTTGATAAAAAAGCTTACAAAAGTGTTCTAGACGTACCACAAGAAATTGATCTCGCTTTAATAATCACAAAAAATACCATCGTACCTACTGTACTTGAGGAGTGTGGCAAGAAAAAGATCAAGGGAGCGATTGTAATTACAGCAGGCTTTAAGGAAGTAGATGAAGAGGGTGCCAAGCTAGAACAGCAATTGAAAGATATTTCAAAAAAATACAAAATCAGTATCATTGGTCCGAATTGTCTTGGGGTGATGAATCTTGCACCTGAGACCATGATGAACTCAACCTTTCTCAAAATCACCCCAAAATCAGGGCAAGTAGCGTTAGTATCACAAAGTGGAGCAATATGTGCTGCACTAGTAGAAGATGCAAGTGCACAGGGAATAGGATTTTCTGCAGTAGTCAGCATGGGTAACAAGGTAGACCTCAATGAGATTGATGTCTTAAAGATGCTTGCAGAACACAAGCAAACAAAGGTAATCGTTATGTATCTTGAGGACATGGGCGATGGTCAGGAGTTTTTAAAAATATCTAAGAGAATCACGCGTGATCTCAAGAAACCAATTCTTGTTCTAAAGGCGGGTCGAAGTGCAGCAGGAGCTAAAGCTGCCATGTCTCACACAGGAGCACT
>JBHIDF010000069.1:0-3911 GCA_046759945.1 Nitrosopumilaceae archaeon | reverse complement strand
CTATAGCAAAGGTGATCTTTTAACAATTAACGGATTCGGGGCAGCTCCTAGCAGAAGCATCTTCATAGACATTTTAGCACCCGACGGAACAGAGTTTGATTCTTTATCAATCTTCTCAACAGGAACAGGAGCATTTACCACTGTTTGGATCATCCCCAAGGATATAGACTCAGGAACATACACCATAAAAGTGGATGATGCTGATGAAACAGCCGAAACAACCTTCACCATACAATAGCGCTCTTTGTTGACCCATACATCTAAACACAATTCATCACTCCTATTCGTTTAGAAATATTTTTTATACGCATTTCTTGCGTACTCTACGTGAATCTTAGGGAGAAAATTGATGACATACATAATTTTCCAAAAAAAGGAATTTTGTTTAGAGATATCAGTCCGATCTTAAGAGATCCATCTGCATTTTCTTTCATATTAGACGAGTTTACGAAACGATATCACCCAAAAGAAATTGACGTATTGGCCGGAATAGAAGCAAGAGGTTTTCTTCTGGCATCTCCTTTAGCATTAAGGTATAACAAAGGTATGATAATGATACGAAAACAAGGAAAGCTGCCAGGTAAAACCAAATTCCTCTCGTACACTACAGAGTATGGCAGGTCTGTACTAGAGATTCAACTGTCTGCCATCAAGAAAGACCAGAAAGTGCTTATCTGTGACGATCTTTTAGCCACCGGAGGAACAGCCAAGGCTGCAGCGAAATTAGTGGAAAACATTGGTGGTAAGGTAACCGGATTTGCCTTCATAGTGGAGTTAACAGATCTCAAAGGTTCAAAGATAATCTCAAAGTACAAACGTGAATCCTTGGTGAAATATTGACGGAGCAAGCGGAAATAGGCATCTTCGGAGGAACCGGACTTTATGATCCGGATCTTTTAGACGAAACTAAGGAAATAACAGTCGATACTCCCTTCGGAAAAACTTCTGACTCCATCATCGTCGGCAATTTCAAGGGTAAAAGAATTGCCTTCATGCCAAGGCATGGTAAAAAGCACACAATTCCGCCACATTTGATCAATTATAGAGCAAACATTTGGGCTTTCAAAGAGATGGGCATAAAAAGAATAATTGCGCCATCTGCTGTGGGAAGTTTAAAAGAAGAAATTAAGCCCGGTGACTTTTCGTTACCATCACAGTTTATCGATTTTACAAAATCAAGAACGGGATCTTTTTTTGAGGATGACAAGGTAGTACACATTTCTGTGGCAGATCCTTTTTGTCCTGAACTTCAAGCTGCAGTAATTAAAACGGCTGATGGTCTTAATGTAAAGTTGCATGAAAATTGCACCTATGTTTGTATTGAGGGGCCTAGGTTTTCTACAAAAGCAGAATCAAAACTTTACAAAAGCCTAGGAGCAGACATAATTGGTATGACTCTTGTTCCAGAATGTCAGCTTGCAAGGGAAGGGCAAATGTGCTATGTCTCTATATCTACTGTGACAGATTACGACGTATGGGTAGAAAAAACAGTTACTGCTAAAGAGGTTATTCAAACTTTATCAAAAAACGTTGAAATTACAAAGAAGGTTCTTACTGGTCTTCCTGATATGATTCCTTCACATAGAAAATGTTCTTGTGAGAATGCACTACAAGAAGCAAGCTTTTAGTCATCTACAAACGAGTCCCGCTTTAATCCTTCGGGTACTGTCAGATTACCGTGCACCAAGTTTTTTTGGAGTTCTGCAATTACCTGCTCAACATCATATCCTAGTTTAACGAGTGCTTTTTCCGTATTTTTGGAAATTTTTGCACCGATGTTATGTCCTCCAATCCTACCGAATGCAATGGCAGTAAACCTAAAAGAATGATCATCTATTGTAAATTTTCCACTAATTTTTGCTGCCATCTGACTTCCATGAACATTATGAACATGAACTTTGATATCCATACCAGGAATCTAAATCTCCACAGCCTTATTGATATTATCGTCTACTAGAAAACTCCAATGAGCTTTATCTTTAATTTTAAAATCTTGTACTTTAAGCGAAACAATTTTCTCATCTAAACATTCGTGCTTTATCTCTTCATTCTCCCTGACTTTAACCAGTTTCCATTTTTCCTTGCCTTTTTTTAAATTACATACTACGACAGCCCATTTTTGATCAGGTCCAATCTTAGGCATGCCTACGATCTCTGCAATTGCTTCAATTCCCAACTGCTTTTCCTCACAAAACTTTTTCTTACAAACACCACATCGCCAAATGTCAACGGATCCAATGGTCCTTTGATCCAAGTTTATGTTAATGACACCATAGAAGACTGGTTGATGAGAGCATGATTCTGGATCTACGGTCATAAATCCTCCACTTTATCCTGTTCTATTTAGTCCTTACATCGTCGTATGGCTCTTCAAGAACCGCACCAAGGTTGTCAACAAGAAGATTCTTCTTAAAGGGAATTTTTTCTCGTTCGCACATACGTCTATACATGTTTACAGCAGCGAATCTAGGATGCATCGACTCAAACTCTTTGTCTGTGATGTCAATAAAACCACCAAGATCTACAAGACTTTTTGCAGTAGTACTAGCTTCGGGGAGTGATATATCCAATTTGTTGGCAATCATTTCTGTATTCATTTTTCCTTCTTTTACGACCATAACAAAAATTTTAGCTTGTATTGGTGAGAGTCCAACCTCAGATACTAGAACTCTTTCAACATCATCAATACTCACACTCATAGTGAATTGAGAATGTATTTGATAATTAAAATTAAAGGAGCTATGGTTCCTGCTTTCTGTGCAATTTTTTAGAAATCTTTACAGAAAACCCCATCGCAATAAAGTGAACAATTATCCCGACGATAGCAGCGCTAATCACTTCATCTAGGAGGTACCATGACAGAAAAAAAGCGGAAAGTGATGGAATAGTTATTATTAAAGCGATTACGGAGCCTTTCGCAAACAGTTCTGAGATTGTAATTTTTTTTGGAGTGCCATAATTGACCAACTATTAAAAAACAGTTCTTTAGTTATAAAAATCAAAGATCCTTTATATTTGGAGAGACAAGTATTCTTCGTCAAAATGGCAAGTTATAGCAAAACATATTCTAATGAAAAAAATTTGGGCTTGGTCATACCTATAATGGTTATGCTGTTTTTGGGAGTAGTGTATATTATGTCGTTAAGAAGTGGTAATGGATTTGTCAGTTTTATTCTCATCGGGGTAGCTGCGATTGCCATGATTTACTGGGTGGGTGTATTAAAAAAGATGACAAAGGAAGAACAGCCCAAGTATACTGTAAGAGAAGCTGAAACGAAGAGCTGGGTATATGATCTAATAAAAGGAGATCAGGAGATAGTGTTTGTAGCAGAAGTGCCCGGGCCGGAAGACAAAATTACCGTCAGATTAATTGATGGAATTCTTTACCTTCGAGGGTCAGGAAACTTCTCTCGGGAAGTTTCAATTGGGTCATCTGAAACAGAGATACGTGACTTTAAGTACAGAAATGGTGTACTCACACTTAGAATAAAAAAACTATAAGCTCTTTGCAAGCTCGATTTTTTGTGGAAGATACTTATCGGTAATGTTTGTGAGTCCATATTTCGAGAAAGCTTCTAGTTCTGCCTTCTTTTTTATCTTCAAGAAAACCTCTAGTTGCTTTTTCCAGTTACCTTCTTGATACCTCGGATCTTTTTGCAACTCGTATATCCTCTTGATATCTGATTCAGTCATTGGGATGGTTGGAAGTTTGTATTTTTCAATATCTGTAGCCCAAACACCAACCCATTTTGCGTCAGGAACATTAAGCTCTCGTAGGTGAGCTGCGTTTGCCGATCCAGACTTTATAACCATAGCAATGTGCTCGCCATAAACGTCTCCGTCTGTTAAAATGACCACTGGAAGACCCAATTCTTTGTGTAATCTTCTCAAAATAAATCTAGTAGAGCGCG
>JBHIDF010000068.1:0-4096 GCA_046759945.1 Nitrosopumilaceae archaeon | reverse complement strand
TGGAAAGGCTCTCGTAAAAATATACCCGCAGCATATCTTACGGGATATCTAGCAGGAAAGAAGGCGATCTCAAGTGGTACAAAAGATGCCATCTTATACAGTGGTACTAAAAAATACACTCAGCGAATGGCAGCTGCCTTGAAAGGTGTTATAGATGCTGGTCTTCAAGTACCAGCTGATCAGGAGACTTTTCCGAGCAAAGATAGGTTTGAAGGAAAACACCTTAAGGTTACAGGTGATATCGAAAAAATAAAATCCCAAATCGATAGCGAGGTAAAGTCACCATGAGCCAAATACAACAACCAAAGGACCAAAAAGGACAAAGACCAAGACGTGAAAAAGTAGAAGAACCATGGATTCCCAAGACCAAACTTGGAATACTGGTGAATTCTGGTAAGGTAAGTTCAATGAAAGAGATTTATGAAAATGGTTACAGAATTCAGGAAGCAGGAATCATCAAGAAGCTTCTGCCTGACCTAAAAACAGAAGTTATTGACGTTAACATGATTCAAAAGATGACGGCAAATGGACAATCTACTAGATTCAAAGCGATGGTAGTTGCAGGAGACGAAAATGGCTGGCTAGGAATTGGTACTGGTAAGTCAAAACAAATGAGAATCGCAATTGCAAAAGCCACAAATGCGGCATATCAAAACGTTAGTCCTGTAAAACTTGGTTGTGGTAGCTGGGAATGCAGGTGCGATCAACCACATTCTGTTCCATTCAAAGTAAGAGGAAAAGGAGGAAGTGTCGTAATTGAAATCATACCAGGACCTCGTGGTTTGGGCTTAGTTGCTGGAGGTAAAATTAGAAAACTTTTGAAATTTGCGGGTCTAAAAGATGCATGGACTACAGCTAAAGGTTCTACAAATACAATGAATTCAACTTCCAAAGCTGTTTTAGAATGTTTAAGACAAACTTTTAGCCAAGGTTGATAGAACATGGCAAATGCTTATCTCATAGTCAGGATGAAGGGACAAGTCGATGTTCCTTATTGGGCAAAGACTACGCTTATGTTCCTACATCTAGATAAGAAGTTTAGAGCAACTATAATTCCTGCTAAGGAAAATACGTTGGGTATGTTGAATAAGGTAAAACATTATGTATCTTGGAAGGATGCAGATATCTCCCTGACGAAGAAGCTAATAGAAAAAAAGGGACGAAAAGAAGGCTACCAAAAAATTACAAGTGATGATCTTGTTAGCCTGGGTTTCAAGAACACAGAAGAGCTCGCAAAATCTCTAGCGGAAGGAAGATCTTCCCTGTCTAAACTCAAGCCTCTAAAGCCTTGGTTTGCACTTGCTCCTCCAAGGCATGGTTTTAAACGAAATACAAAAAAGTTGTATGGTGAAGGCGGAATACTAGGCTACAACAAAGAACTTGGATCTCAAATTAAGAATATGATCTAAATGGTAACGAGATTCCGAAAGACCAGAAAACGTAGAGGAGGAAGAACTCATGGATGGGGACAGATTGGTCAGCACAGGGCAAGTGGTCACAAAGGAGGACTTGGCAAAGCCGGTATGCTAAAACATCACTTTAGCCGTATGCTTAAGACCGATCCATACCATTTTGGGCATGATTCTACTCACCCACCCCATCCAAATATCGTAAAAAAATGGATTAGTGTAAGAGAGCTTGATGACCTATTTGCCAAAGTTGGTCGACTGGAAGGTGAAAAAAAGATTATAGATCTGAAACAAATTGGATATGACAAGCTTCTAGGGGGTGGAGAAGTTAAGAATGGATACACTGTCAAGGTTGATAGATTCTCTGCATCTGCAAAAGAAAAAATCAAAAAAGCCGGGGGAGAGGTGATTGCGGCAGAATGAGTAAAGCCGAAGGTACAGCAACTGCCTTCGTTCGTAAAATGGTAGGAAAGGCAGAACCTTATCTGCCTCAGGTTCCGAAACCAAAAAAGAAGCAAAGCCTTCAGAGGCGATTGGTTTGGTGTGGAATTTGTCTTTTTATCTACATGGTAATGGGGCAGACACCATTATTTGGTGCACAAACTCCTGAATTTGACTTTCTTGCCTTTGCTAGAGTTATTTTCGCATCACAGCAAGGCTCTCTTGTTGAACTTGGTATAGGACCCATAGTTACAGCAGGACTATTGATGCAGCTTTTAAGAGGTTCTGAGATTCTCAAGTTTGATTTTAAGAAACCGGGAGAACGTGCTATATTTCAGACTGCAACCAAGATGGTAACATACATTGTGATTGTAGCCGAGTCTCTAGTTTACGCCATAGCAGTATATGGTCCTGGCGTTTCGTCTCCTGAGGTTTTGTATATTTTGACTGGACAACTAATGGCAGCATCAGTAATCGTAATGTTTATGGATGAGCTGATCCAGAAAGGCTGGGGTATAGGAAGCGGCATCAGTCTTTTCATTATGGCAGGAGTGACACAGCAGATACTTTGGAGTCTGTTTAGTCCATTGCCAGGGGGTGATGGCGGCACCATAGGTGTCATACCCTATTTGGGTCAGTCTATAATGCAAGGCGATATATCTGGCGTCTTGTTTAGGTCAAACCAGCTACCAAGCATATTTGGTCTCTTCCTCACTGCAGCAATGGTGATGATTCTGGTTTATACGCAGGGAATGAAGATAGAGATACCAATAGTTTCCACAAAGTATAGAGGATTTTCTGCAGTTTATCCTATCAAAATGATGTATGTTTCTAACATTCCTGTAATCTTGGCAACTGCTTTAACTGCAAACGTTCTGTTCATGGGACAGATGTTATGGGCAAATTTCAATCCGGCAAACAACAACACCTTCTTGAACTTTCTTTTTCAGTACGATCCTACCAGTCCGTCCTCCCCCATAGGCGGACTTGTTTATTACATGATTCCTCCTCGCGGACTGGATATAGTAGCTTTAGATCCTATGAGAGCTGTAGTTTACGTCCTTTTCATGATAGGGATTGTTGTAGTGTTTGGAAAACTTTGGGTAGAGTTGGGCGGACTTTCATCAAAAAGTGCTGCAAAGAATCTTCTTGATGCCGACGTACAAATTCCAGGGTTCAGGCGTTCGAACCAGCCAATAGAAAGTCTGCTAAATAGGTATATTCCATCTGTAACCTTAATTGGTTCGATGGTTCTTGGTGTGATCGCTGGTGTTTCCGACGTTTTAGGAGTCTTTGGAACCGGAATAGGAATATTATTGATGGTAGACATTTTGATCAATTATTACAACCAACTTGTGAAGGAAAGAGTAGACGTAGTTATGCCACGGCTTGGTGCATTGCTTGGCAGAAAGTAAGAAAGTTGTAATAGTCGGAATTGCCGGCGTTGGAAAAACGACAGTAGTATCAAAGGTTGTAGAGATACTTCAGGTAAAAAACAAAAGTGTTAACGTTTGTTCGTTTGGAACGATTATGCTTGAAGAAGCAAAAAAGAAAGGAGTAGAAAACAGAGACGAGCTCCGTAAGCTTTCTGTTTCGGAACAAAAAACCCTTCAATCTATTGCAGCAAGAAGAATTGCAGAAACTGGGGAGGACATTGTGATAATCGACACACATTCATTCATATCAACAAAGGCAGGCTTCTATCCTGGATTACCTCACCACGTTTTAGAAATTATAAAACCAGCTAATTTTATCATGATCTCGGCAAGACCTGAAGAAATCTATAATCGGCGCATGAAAGACGGTACACGCAACCGTGACAAAATTTCTATAGAAGCAATAAAAAAAGAACTGGACATTTCAAATGCTATGCTTTCAAGTTGCTCTGTCCTTTCCGGTTCTCCTATGAGGATAGTCCTGAACTCAGAAGGAAAAGTTGAAGAAGTGGCAGATACGATAGTAAGCGCAATAGGGCAATGACAGCTGAAATTAGCACGATTTTTGAATTTCTAAATAGTGTGTTTTTACAAGGCGATCCTTTTGGACTGAGAGGCGGAGGACCACTTGGAAGCGATGATCCCATAATCAAAGGAATAATTCCATCTGCATTTGCCATGATTGGATTTGCAATATTACTAAATGCTTTCAACGCCGGTGTAAGAAAGAAGTTAATCGATCAAGACAAGATGAAACGAATAATGAAAGAGACTCGAGCTTGGCAAAAAGAAAGAATGGCTGCTTTTAGA
>JBHIDF010000067.1:0-4134 GCA_046759945.1 Nitrosopumilaceae archaeon | reverse complement strand
GTTGGTAATGATTATGTTGTTACTGTACACATTGAAAGTCATAACCACCCGTCTGCTGTTGACCCCTATGGTGGTGCTGCAACAGGGGTGGGGGGAATTATACGAGACATAATTTCTGCAGGCACGAGGCCGATTGCCATACTTGACGGACTCCGGTTTGGAAATATTGAAAAGGATTCCCACGCAAGATGGCTCTTTAAAAATGCCGTAAGAGGTATTGCGGATTACGGGAATTGTCTTGGTATACCGACAATTGCAGGAGAAGTTGCGTTTGATAATTGCTACAAAAACTATGCTCTTGTAGATGTTGCTGCAATTGGATTCGGTAGAAAAAACAGACTTGTCAAAAACAGAGCATCTAAGGGCGACCTTGTGGTCTTACTTGGAGGTTCGACAGGACGCGATGGAATGGGTGGTTCACAGTTTGCTTCAGATACTTTAGAGTCAGAAAATCGCTCTGCTGTCCAAATCCCTGACCCCTTCATCGAAAAATTAATCATAGAGGTGATTCTTGAGGCAAGAGACCAAAAATGCATCAAGGCTATGAAAGATTTAGGAGGCGGAGGACTTGCATGTGCAGTGTCCGAGACTGCTGACACCCTTTCCGTCGGTATCCAAATTGATGTAAAACAAGTCCATACACGAGAGTCTGGTATGTCACCTTCTGAACTTATGATTTCAGAATCACAAGAAAGGATGCTCATAATTACTGACCAAAAGAAGATAAAGAAACTAAAAAAGATCTGCAACAAATTTGGTGTTGCATGTTCTGTTATTGGACAAGTAAAAAATGATAATATGTTGCAAGTAAAAGACGGCGGAAAAACACTTGCATCATTACCAGTTGATGTTGTTGCAAATTCTCCGCTTCTTGACCGCCTGACCCAGGTTCCAACATACCTAAAAAAAATTCAAAAAGAACAGAAAATATCAACTCCTAAGGACCTTACTAAAATTATTTTACGTATGATTTCCAATCCAAATATTGCAAGTAAAATCTGGGTTTATTCTCAATATGATCATGAAGTAGGTATAAGGACGGTGGTAAAACCAGGCTATGATGCTTCAGTTCTAAGGTTAGACAACGGAAAATTTTTGTCAGTAAAAATCGACGGCAATCAAAAACATTGCTACATCAATCCAAGAGAGGGAGCAATTGGCTGTTTCGAAGAAGCCTGCAGAAATGTGGTATGTACTGGTGCCACTCCAATTGGAATGGTTGATCATTTACAATTTGGTAATCCTGAGAATCCTGAAATTTTTTGGTCATTTAAAGAGGCGTTAGAAGGAATCAGCGAGTACGCGAAATATCTCAAAATTCCGTGTGTTGGCGGCAAGGTAAGTTTTTACAATGAAACTGAAAGCGGACCAATTAAACCAACACCAATTATTGGAGTCCTGGGACTAATTGACAAAATTCCTCTTACATCTCAGAAAATATCAGAAGGAGATTTGTTGTTGATTGTAGGAGAAACAAAGGACGAGTTGGGAGGTTCAGAATATTACGAGTATGTTCATGGCATCGTTGGAGGAACTTGCCCCGCCGTTGACTTTAGCATATCGAAATCAAATATGCAGACAGTGCTTAGTGTGATAAAAGATGGTCTGGCTAAAGTTGTACATGATTGTTCCAAGGGCGGGTTAGCTATTGCAATTTCTGAACTGTGTATGAAAAACAAAATCGGGTGCAATGTTTCGTTAGATGACATTCCTGCCAACTCACTTACTTCGGACAGAATTTTGTTTTCCGAATCACATTCAAGATACCTTCTTGTTACTACACCAAAAAACCTAAACCAAATTAAAAATTTGCTGTCGAGAAAACACATTTCATTTGCAACCATTGGCAAGTTTAACGGATCGCACATCATTTTTCGAAAAAAGACAAAAATGGTCGTAAATCTAAGTGTTGATAAGGGGAGACAAAAGTGGTTAAGATCATTGGAGGATCTGGTAGTACATGGTTAGGGAAAATTGTGGAGTAGTTGGCATATTTAGTCTTGATGGAACAAACGTCATTCCCATGGTAATTGATACTTTACGAGCTCTACAGCATCGTGGCCAAGAAGCATGGGGTCTGGCAGTGCCAAGAAAGGAGCCCTTGAAAAAATTAGGACTTGTATCGGCCGGCGCTTCAGAATTTAAGAAAATTGCTGAAGAGTACGCATCTCCAGCTGCAATTGGTCATGTGAGATACTCCACCTTAGGGAGAAGCAATCTGGAAAATGCCCAACCGCTGAAAGTAAAAGATCTATGTGTAGCACATAATGGTACGATATCAAATGTTGAAGAACTATCAAACCTAGTAGGTGGTTGTACCTTTACACCCCAAAACGTAAGTGACACCTTAGTGGCCGCCCAAAGACTGGTTTCGTTGATGTCTCAGAATGGAAAACTCGGAAAAGCTCTTTCCATTTTGCAAACCGAGATGGTAGGGTCATACTGCTTCACTTTTCTTTCTGATGATGATGCGGTTTATGCTGCTCGCGATCCAAGAGGATTTCGACCTATGGTTTTGGGTTTCAAACAAGAATCTAATACATACATTGTAGCATCTGAATCATCCGCGTTAAGCGCAATTGGTGCACAATTACAAAGAGATGTTGAACCTGGTGAATTGTTAAAGATTAGCAAAGCAGGCTTGGAAAACGAGATGTTTTCTGAAGAAAAGAGACACGCACATTGTTCTTTTGAATTTACGTACTTTGCTCATCCCGCAAGTATTATGGAAGGATCTAACATTTACGTAGCAAGAAAAAGGATTGGTCAATACCTAGCAAAAAAATTTCCAATCAAAGACGCTAACCTTATAATTCCTGTACCGGATTCAGCACGACCAGCCGCTCTAGGCTACGCTCAAGAGCTTGGAATTCAATTTGATGAAGGTTTATTGAAGGACAGATATAGCAAAAAAGGACCCCTACGTAGTTTTATTGAACCACATCAAGTTGATAGAATAGAGATCAATCGATGGATTATTCCTATAACCGAAGTCATCAATGGAAAACATGTTGTAGTCGTTGACGATAGTTTAGTAAGAGGTACAAGCTCAAAGGCAATAATTAAAGCACTACGTCGAGCAGGAGCTAAAAAAATTAGTATGGTTATAACATATCCTCCGATAAGATATCCTTGTTATGCGGGAATTGATTTCCCATCACAGGATGAACTAGCGACTTTTGTTGATGATGCTTCTTTGACACAAGAAGAAATTATTGAGAGAGTGCGCCAGCAAATTGGTGCAGATTTTCTTGGGTATAATGATGCTGAAAATCTTGCAAAGGCTATAGGAATGCCTGTTGACTCTATGTGCTTTACCTGTTCAACTGGAAATTATGAAACTCTTGGTATAAAACCAGTTTTTAAAACACGGACAGAGATGAAGGGTGAGTAAAAATGGAAATAGCTTATGTTTTGGTAAAAAGTACCGTTGGCCACGAGATGGAAGTACTAAATGAAATCCTAAAGCTAGATGGTGTAAAAGAAGTAAGAGGAACTTATGGTGTTTACGACATTTTTGTAAAAATTCAAGTTAATTCAAAGAAAGAGGTTGAGCAAGTGATTACCAAAAAAATACGAAAGGTAAAAAATGTGTTATCTACTACGACCCTTTCTGTTATACCTGAACAAGGGTGAAAATAATCTTATTTACCTGGAAAGAGTTGTTTTAGTATGCGGTTAGGAATTATTGCTGGTGGCGCAGGTGCAGCAATAATAATTACAGCTGTGGTTTTCCTTTCCCCCGTCGTTCTAATACAGGGAGAAAAATACAGTATAGATGTAGATCCTTTGAAGGATCAACAAAACTTATTCGTAACTGTAAGGGTCTCCATAACAAACACAGGTACCTCTCCTCTCACCAACGTAGTGATATACTATGGTGACGGAAAATACGATGAACTAGGAACTTTGAGTCCCGGACAAAAAGTTATAGTCTCTCCTCCTGAAGATGCACCGCTTAATTCAGTGACGGTCATAACAAGTGAAGGCATTCAAGTAACAAAACCCTACAGACTTCCCGTAAAGATGCCCGGAATGATGGGATCATAATTTTAAAAATTTAAGGTGTCACCTATAGATTTCAATTGTGGTGGTAATACAAAAAAAGCGATTCTATCTCGAAACAAAAATTGT
>JBHIDF010000066.1:0-4138 GCA_046759945.1 Nitrosopumilaceae archaeon | reverse complement strand
AGTTTTATCATCTCAAGATCAGTGGTTTCTATGTAACTTACAACTTTTTGTTTGTACTTTCCCAAACCATTCCAATCTAATAGTGTAAATTTTGCCTCAGTGTTACGTTGAAGTATGTGATCAAAAAGTCTTTGGTCTAGAAATTTTAAGGCATGTCTTGGGACTACCGTTCCTAGTGCATATTCACCTTCAATCAATTCTTTTGTGAATTTCTCAGGATAATGGGTTCCTCCAAAACATAGTGCGACGGGATATTCTTCTCGGGTTTGTGAAATTACTTCAATTACAATTTTAGCAACAGAATTACAAAGGTTTTTGTCATTCCATTCCTTCTCAGTAGTCCCAATCTCAATGAACAAAGCAGGTTTGTTAAGAGCCGTGGGACCATGATGGGTTGCTTCAATAGTTATTTGAAATGAAGAGAACTCTTCTCTTTTTTCCCATAGCGACTGAATGTATGTTTTTTGTAGATGTGGGTGAGGAATTGCTACCTCCCTATTGGTTCCTCCAAAATTTGCCTCAGAAAAGTTTCCTGTGCTATGGCATGTTAGTGCCAAAGTGCCAGAGTCTGAAGCGTGTTTTGATAGAAAAACAAAACCATCGTAATCGTACTTTTCCTCAAGCCAATCTGCAGAGATTGCAGGTGTTGGAATGACAACTAAATCAAAATGTTTAGCATGAAATATGTCGTTTTCCTTCTTCATGCTTTGCGATATGAAACCCGCCATGTTTGAACCAGCTGGATCCAATTCATATGCAACGAGCAATTGCATTGAGATAAAAGATATAAGTACACTCTATTAAGCTCCACCAATGGTTAACCCAAGGCAAACTCTGAAAAACATGGTGAACACAATTAAGATTACTAAAAAATCAGACAAGGAAGATTACATGCAGCACATGAGGCTGGTTCTTTTAGGGATAGGCGGAGTTGGTACAATCGGGTTTATAATTCAGTTCGTATTTTCAGTAATGACCTTTGGATAGATTGAGTTGAGTGAGGAAGTAAAATCTCATTTTTTTGCAATAAGGACAACAGGGGGGCAGGAAAAAGTCGTTATGGGACTGCTAGAGAACAGGATTAAGCTTAAAAAAATTAACATTCAGTCTGTTTTACTTGTCGATAATCTCAAGGGGTACGTAGTAGTAGAAGCAACTGATGCGAATGCAGCATATGATCTTATTCAAGGAATAAGGCACATACGAGGGCAGCTAAGAGGAGAATTGCAGTTTAAGGATATCGAGGGATACCTAGTCAAGAAATCAACCGTGTCAGAGCTTACCGTCGACAGCACGGTTGAAATCATAGGAGGTCCGTTTAAGGGAATGAAGGCGACTGTAACGAGGGTTGATCATGATAAGGAAGAAGCAACCGTCATTTTACTCGATGCGTCATACCAATTGCCAGTGACTGTTGATGCTAACTATCTTAAGCCTGTTAAATCCTAGCAAGGATTAAATTTACAACTCTAATGGAAAAAAAATTGTGGGAGATATTCAAGAAGTCTCAGCACTTGTAACTGGAGGTCAAGCCTCAGCAGGACCGCCATTAGGTCCATCTCTTGGTCCCCTTGGAGTTAATATTTTAGAGATAGTTAACGCAATAAATGAAAAGACTAAGGATTTTGAGGGAATGAAAGTCCCTGTAAAAGTTTCGGTAGATACTGGAACCAAAAAATGGACTGTTCAAGTAGGTATTCCATCCGCATCGGCTCTTATTCTAAAAGAGGCCGGAATACAAAAGGGATCAGGAACATCAGGTTCGGATTGGGTAGGTGATATAACCATGGATGCAATAGTCAAGACAGCTAAAGTGAAGTTAAACTCTTCTTATGCGTATACGTTAAAATCGGTTTCAAAAGAAATCGTTGGTACTTGCTTACCCCTTGGTGTGAAGATCGAGGGAAAAAGTCCAAAAGAAATTACAAAAGAGATTAATGAAGGTAAGTGGGACGAAAAATTCAACTAATTTTTTCTCTTGATAAATAAAAAGGATCCTTTTCAGTCCGCTGTAATTCCACAAAAGTCTCCGTATTCTGTATTCCTTCAATTTTACCAATCTTATCTATAACCGCAGTGTGAAGCTCTTCCAAATTAGTAGCATGTACTGTTGCCATGATATCGAATCTTCCTGTTACCTCAGAAATTGTTACTACCTCAGGCGTTTTCAACAGCTCCTCATGAATAGAATTCTTTAGCTTGGGATCGCGATTAATACCAACTGTAGACTTTACACCGATACCAAGCAAGGAGTCGTCAACGACTATGGTGAATTTTTTGATGAGCTTCTTTCTGACAAGTCTTTTAATTCTGCTATATAATACGGAAGCATTGATTCCGAGTTTCTTTGAAAGATTCGGAACTGAAATACTACCATCTCTTGTTAACTCGTAAAGCAATTTGATGTCAAGTTCGTCAAACCGGTGCAAGACTTTACGAGATAGTTTATTACGATTTAATAAATGTAGGTTTTGACCCCAGAAAATTTTATTTTTACAATAGAAATTCAAAAAGATGGAATTTTTTGAAAATTTGATCCATCTTGTCGATTTGACCCATAAACGATTTTAAAGAGGTTTTCCAAAAGTGGGGCGTATTGATCACCGAGTCTCAGTTAGTTGAAATGATAAAGGAAGCAAAGAATGGTAAGAAGGATCGCAAATTCAAAGAGTCTTTGGAGATGATCATGGTATTCAAAGATATTGACGTAAAGAAGGGTTTTGCAATGAATGAAACAGTCCAGCTTCCGAAGAAGTCAAGCAGGCCCGCATCGATTTGTGTGATGGCGTCAGGGGACCTAGGCTTGAAAGCAAAAAATGCAGATGCTGATAAAGTAATTGATGAAGGTGGGTTAAACAAAATGGTTGCTGATAAACGAGAATCAAGAAAGTTCATAAACAATTATGATTTTTTCTTGGCTGACACAAAGCTAATGCCTGTAGTTGGTAAGGTGCTTGGTCAATTATTGGGTCCAAGAGGTAAAATGCCTACCCCTGTACCTTTTAACGCACCCATTGAGTCTATTTTAGAAAGATTTAGGTCATCAGTACGTATTAGAGTAAGAAATTCCCTTTCGTTGTCTTGTAAAATTGGTGATGAATCCATGACAGATAACGATTTAGCAGCAAATGCAAACGCTGTTGTAAATACGATTGAAAAAAAATTACCTAATGGAGAGAAAAATATCAAGAAAATTATGGTAAAAACAACGATGGGAAAGGTAGTCAACCAGCCAAAGATGGAAAGGAAGTAAGATGCACGAAAACAGAACTCAGTACCCGAAAAAGAAAGCGCATCTATATCAACAGCTTCAAGAGCTGCCAAAAAAATACAAGATAATTGCGTTGATACGCATGGAAAAAGTAAGGGCGTCTCAGCTGTTACCCTTAAGAAAAACATTCAAAGGCGAAGTAGAAATCCTTAGCATAAAAGACAAAGTTGCAAAAAAAGCTATGGAAGGACTTGATATTCCTGGCATTAAAAAACTGGCAGAAAAGCTTGTTGGTCAATGTCTTTTCATGTTCACAAACATGACTCCTTTCAAGCTAAACATAATTCTTGGAAAAAACAAGGTCATGTTACCAGCGCGTGGTGGTGATACAGCAAGTAAAGATGTTTTAATCAAAGCTAAAAACACAGGCATCCCTCCAGGCCCAATACTCACTGATTTCAAAGAAGCGAAAATCCCAACAAAAATAGATCAAGGCACTATTTGGATAATGAAAGACACAGTTGCAGTAAAAAAAGGAGAAGTAATTTCTGAGAAACTCGCCACTTTGCTTGGTAAACTTGACGTAAAGCCTGTGGAAGCAGGTATTTCACTATACTCAGCATTAGAGGATGGTCATGTATTTGAAAAGGATGAATTAGTAATAGATCTCGAAAAGTACCGAAGAGATTTTCTCAAAGCATATCAAGAAGCAGCTTCATTATCTATAGAATCAGCATATGTAACTCCAGATAATATCAAGCAAATACTTGCAAGGGCTGCACGCTCATCCCATTCAGTTGCTACTGAATCAGGATACCTAACTGATGATAATAGATTAGAAATTCTACAAAGAGCAAATGCTAGTGCTCAGGCATTAGTAAGGACGGCCAAAGATTACAAACCGTCCTGACTCTTGTAATAACTTTT
>JBHIDF010000065.1:0-4159 GCA_046759945.1 Nitrosopumilaceae archaeon | reverse complement strand
AAAGAATTGGTCTTTTGGGTTGCGGTGCAATAGGAACTGAAATAGCGCTAGCAATAGATTCTAGAAAAATTCCTGCAAAACTTACTCATTTGCATGACTCACAAGAAGAAGCTGCCGCTGTACTAGTTTCAAAACTTCAACAAAAGCCTCAAATCACTGCAAACGTTGCGCTTCTTGCAGCAGCACCCCTTGATCTCATTGTGGAAGCTGCCTCTCAAGATGCGGTTAGAGATGACGCGCTGACTATACTTCAAAACCGTAAAGATTTGATGATAATGAGTGTAGGTGCGCTTTTAGATGAATCCATATTCGAGGTCATAATGCAGGGTTGTAAAGACTATGGAAAGTCAGTCTATCTTCCATCAGGCGCTATAATCGGCCTTGATGGTATAAAATCTGTAAAAAATGAATTGGATTCAGTAGTTTTGGTGACTACAAAGAACCCAAAATCACTCAAAGGTGCAAAATTTTTTGAAACTTCAGATATTGACCTCGAAAAAATAACCGAGCCCACTACAATATTCGAGGGGGGAGCGAAAGAGGCAGTAAATCTCTTTCCTGCTAACGTCAACGTAGCTGCGCTTCTCAGTCTGTCGGGCCTAGGAAGTGTGAATACCAAAGTAAGAATAGTTGCGGATCCACAAACTGACAAAAACACTCATGAGATATTAGCTCAAGGTCAGTTCGGCAAGTTTTCAATCAAAGTAGAAAATGTTCCAAGTGCGACTAATCCAAAAACAAGCAGACTGGCCATCCTCTCTGCGATAGAACGTATTCGGGAAATTTGCCAACCCGATGTTAGAATCGGTACGTAACTTGTCGCAGAATCTTTTCAGTTTTTCCTTTTTTACTGAATTTTCTATTTCGAGCCATTTAGATACCCCCTATTAAGCGTTAGATTGATTGGCAATTATTGCCGCTTTACTGATTCAGTTCGCAGAATATCACCACATCCTCATTCTTTAAATGCTGATCGGAGGGAATTTTCCCTGAATTGTCTTTAAAATCAGAAATTTTAAGACTCAAAGATGAGAAGGATGCTGTAATTTTAGCTCACAACTACCAAATCCCTGACATACAGGATGTTGCCGATTATGTTGGTGATTCCTTAGGACTTGCAAGACAAGCTGCAAAGACTAATAACGGTACAGTCTTGTTCTGTGGAGTTCATTTCATGGCAGAGACTGCCGCAATTATTAGTCCTCACAAAAAAGTTCTCATACCAGATCTTCAGGCTGGCTGCTCGCTCTCAGATACTATAACCGCTGACCAATTAAGAAAATGGAAGAGCGAACATCCAGGCGCATTAGCGGTCGGATATGTGAATACGACTGCAGAAGTAAAAGCAGAACTTGATTATTGCTGCACTTCGTCAAATGCTGTGAATGTGGTAAATGCAATTCCAGAGTACAAGGAAATTCTCTTTTTACCTGATATGTTTCTGGGTTCGTATGTATCCAAAATGACAAACAGAAAGAACATGTACATCTGGGCTGGTGAATGCCACGTACATGCTGGCATCAAGTCTCAAGACATCCAAGAAAAGTTGAACCAGTACGCAAAAGCCGAATTTTTAATTCATCCAGAATGTAGCTGTACGAGTTCTATAATGTATGACGTAGCAGTTGGTGATTATAAAGGAAGACAAGTTCAAATGCTTTCTACGGGCGGCATGATGAATTACGTAAAAAACTCACAGGCCAACGAGTTTGTGGTTGCGACAGAAACGGGAATATTATATAGAATGAGACAACAAAATCCTGGAAAGAGGTTCATCCCAGCCTCCGAAACTGCCGAATGTCAATACATGAAGATGATAACTTTAGAGAAAGCTTATGCATCTTTGATGGAAGACAAATACGAAGTAAAAGTACCGCCAGAAATTGCCCAACGGGCACGTCTTGCGATAGAACGGATGCTAGCTATCAGTTAACTTCCAGACTCAAGTCAAGCCCAGATACCGAATTTGTGATTTTGCCAACCGAAATCATATCGACTCCAGTTGATGCATAGGATTCAATGTTTTTAGAATTAATTCCGCCTGATGCCTCAAGTTTGACCTTTTTTCGCAAATTCAGTTTCTTCAGCTTATTAATTACGTTGGTAATTTGATTGAGTGTGAAATTATCAAGCATTATTATTGTGGCACCACACTTGGCTGCCAAGATTGCGTCATGAGAATTCTCAACTTCGATTTCGATCCTTCTGTGTCGTTGGCGTGCTTTTTTCAGAAGGGTAGGTATCGAGTTCTCCACTGCTATGTGGTTATCCTTTATCATTACCATATCATTTAATCCCATTCTATGCTTGTACCCTCCTCCAATTTTCACAGCTTCCTTATCAAAGATCCGCAGTCCCGGCGCAGTCTTTCTGGTAGAATATATTTTTACTCGGTGGTTAAACCTTCGAATCTTTTTTACAAGCATATTTGTCTCAGTTGCTATCCCACTCATTCTAGAAAGTAAGTTAAGAGCGGTCCTCTCACAGGACAAAACATGCTTTGCCAATCCTGTAACAACGATAATCTTCTGATTACGCCTAACTCTTGTGCCGTCTTTCTTAAGGATTTTTACACTACAGCCCTTCAAAGCAAAAATCTTTTTTGCATGTTGAACTCCCGCAATAATTCCATCTTGTCTTGTGATTACTGTAGCTGAGATTTTACGTCGAGGTAAAAGGCTGCTTGTAATGTCCCCTTTTCCAATATCTTCAGCTAAGAATCTAGCAAGTTCTTTTTCCAGACTTGAGCCCAATCTATGTTACCTTTATTGCGTACTTGCCTTTTTCTACGATTCCTAAAGATTTTGCAATGTAAGAATCATTGGGATCAGCCACAAGTACTATACCAGTCCAATCCGGAGAAAGATCAGATGATTTGCAAATAGGACATACCTTTCCTATTGTAATAAACTTGCACTTTCTGCAAGCCATCTCTTTAACCATGATATCAGCCTTTTACTTGGACAGTTTTCTTGATCTTTTCAGGTTTAGATGGGGCTTTTTCATGTTTACCTTGTCCTTTTTCAGGTTTTGCTTTCTCTTTTGCACCACCTTGTCCTCCAGCAGCTGCTTTCTTCACTTCCTCGACAACCCACTCATCTGCTCCAAGGAAAGGTTGCCTGCAAGTAATGCCAATCTTTCCCATCGCCGAAGCTTTTCCAAGTGATACTGCAGTAATTCTTGTACGCAGAGTAGAACCAACTCTTAGAGTTCTTCCACTTTGACTAGCTAGTATCACGCCCGTCTTCACATCACTTTTCAGATAGTCATCCATGATCTGTGAAAGGTGCAAAAGTGCATCAGTCGGACCTATCCTCACAAACGCACCAAAGTCTGTAATGTCAACAATTTCACCTCTAACAATCTCTTGAATCTTTGGATAGAATGTCAGCGCGTCAAATTCTACTTTGTGATAAGTTCCCCCGTCTCCAGTGAGCATTTTGCCCATGTCATCTATTTTCGCATCAAGTATCATGATGATGTATCCAAGTTCGGCATCTATCATATTCTCGTATTTTTCCTTAAGAGTTTTGATAGCTGCCTTCCTTAAGGACTGGCCAAAAAGATCAGGAGGAATCCTAACGACATCACGTAGACTAGATATAGAAAACAACTAAAGGCCAATTGTAAAATTTCTTCTTATGAATCTTTGGGAAATCTTACTATTTTTTTACCTATGTTTAAATAACCAAAAATGTGATTTTTTTTACATTGGTTGGAGTAGACGAAGTTCTCAATAAGTTAAGCACTGTAATTGATCCTGATCTCAAAAAAGACATTGTATCAATGGGAATGATCAAAGACCTTGAGGTAAACGATGGACGTGTCAAGTTTACTCTAGAGCTTACTACTCCAGCTTGCCCCTTTAACGAAGATATAGAAAAAGACGTAAGGAGCGCAATGTCCCAACTTGCGGGCGTTGAGAAATTTGACATGAATGTCACTGCCAAAGTTCAAGAAGGACGTGCCGTTAGTGGAGACGAGGCCCTAGCTACTGTCAAAAACATTATCGCAGTGGCTAGTGGCAAAGGCGGAGTAGGCAAAACAACGGTTGCTGTTAATCTTGCGTTGGCACTTGCTAAAACAGGCGCCAAAGTGGGTTTGCTTGATGCAGACATTTACGGTCCCAGTGTTCCCTTGATGCTTGGTATGGAAAAGG
>JBHIDF010000064.1:0-4183 GCA_046759945.1 Nitrosopumilaceae archaeon | reverse complement strand
CAATTGTTTTCCATGAAACATTAGAGTTATTGACCCAGAGGAATTTCTTTTGAAGCGATGCGGTGTAGAGTTTCTCCCACTCTGCACCGACTTTGTCAGTCCAGGCCTTGAATACCCTTGGGTCTATGTAATTTCTAAGTGAGGTACCTAGGTTATAGTCTCTTGTCTTTTCAGCAAGATCAATGGTGAGCTTTACCTTTTCTTCTCTTACTCGAAGTTTCTCTTTTTGTTTTTCAGTCTTTGGCTTTGTTTTGCGTATCTTCCTCAGCATGTCTCTTTTCTTCTGTAAGGCTTGCTCGAAGGTTTTAGGAATGGTTCTTTTGTGGTTGCACTTAACTGCAGCTTGCAGGTTTGCCATCTTGGCGTGATATAGCTTGATATTATTTGATTTAGACTTTATCTTATCATAATTCTTGAGATAATTTACTACCTCTGAGGTTGAGAGGTAAGTTCTGAACACTTTGGCAGTAAGACCTTTTGCTATATTACCATAAAAAGAGTTTACATGTCTTGATGTAATTCCATCAAAAATTAATTCATCATCTTTTTTCTTTGCTGTAAGTTCTTTAAGATTATCATAAAGTTTCTTGTCATGTCCTTCTGCGGGAACAGTCTCCTCCCATCTTACAAAATCTTTACCCAAAAAGTCAAACTCGATTGTGTGATCAGTGAGCTTGACATGCTCGACTCTCAATGTGGTTGCTCCCACAGTATCAGCCTCGTCAGAATCCTTTTCATCGCCAACTCTCATTGCGGTTCTATAAATCACGTAACATGCAGTAGCTATTTTCCGTTCCTTAGGATCCTTGTTAGACATTTTCTTTACAATTTCTGACCTGACTTTCTCAATTTGAAGGCCGAGCTTTGACGCCTTGTCGTATTTTGCTTGTTCCCTTTGTTGTTTCAGATCAGCAGTATCTGCTAACCAAATATACTTTCGTTTATTAGAAAGATCATCTGTCCAGCTTGCAAGCCACATAGAATTTCTGTCATGAATTATTTTTCCCCAATTCCCAGGAGGTACCTTAGCCTCTTTTCCCAAGTTTAGTGTAACATCTTTTTCTGAAATCCGTCGTTTCCATTTTCCTCGTAGGGGGTGTTCTCCTCTTCCTATAAAGACTCCAGGAGGCTCTGCCATATAGTTGGCAACCTCAACCTCTTTGCCGTCAATTATGGCCTTGCCGTATTTTGCTTTAAGTTGTTCACGAATTTCCTTCCTCTTTATAGCAATGATCTTCTTTTCTTCTTTGGTAATTGTTAGTTTTGCGTCTTTTTCTTTGTCAACCAACTGATATGCATTTGAGAAATCGATATCAGAATAGGAAATATTTTTGAAATTGCTAGGAAGGATTTTTACAAAATCATTAACGAAATTTTTCTGAAATACCTCATCTTGCACATACGGAGTATCTTTTTTCTTTGCCCATTGGTATACCATCTCTTCTTGTTCCAGATTGAGATCGACTTTTTTGCCTTTGATCTTGATGGTTATATCCTTAGACTCGAAGGGAGGAGGAAAAACTATACCATTATGTTGTAACGTCTTCCATTTCATACTGAATTCTCAACCTATCCTAACTTAACTTGCGGACTTTGATGAAAACTGATTATTGAGTGTATATCAATTTAACCACGGATTTTGACCTTTGTTGGAGTAATGGATTTGGTGAAAAGGACTGAATTACTACATATCTTATGAACTATACAGTTCTTTTTTTAAATAATTTTCAAATTCGAGGTCGGTCTTCATCTTTTTTGCCTCAAGAAACATCGCAGCGTCATTACCTACTAAATATCTAGGAAGCGGTTCGTCTTCAGCAATCGCCTTTACTATAGTACTTGCGACTTTTTTTGGGTCTGTTCCAAGCTCAGACATCATCTTTACCCCCTTGAGCACGTTATTTGTTATGTCCTTGTATGGGGAGTCTGATCTTGCGTTTTTAGTGACTTTCATCGATGAGAAGAAATTCGTCTTTATCACTCCAGGTTCTATTAATATAGTTTTGATGCCAAAGGGTGACATTTCGTACCTCATCGATTCACTTAATCCTTCAAGCGCAAACTTTGAGCTGATATAGGCCGGTGTAGCTGGAAAACCAATTCTACCTGCAACAGAGCTTATGTTTACTATTGTACCAGAGTTTTGTTTTCGCATGATGGGTGCTACTTGTTGAATCATTCTTACTATTCCGAAGAAGTTAGTTTCAAACTGCGCCTTTAGCTCATCTATTGATATGTCTTCTATACATCCAAAAAGACCGTAACCAGCATTGTTAACTAAAACATCTATTCTACCTTTTTCAGCTTCTATTTTACGTACTGCGTTTTCAATAGAGTCCTGTTTGTCAACATCAAGATACAAAATCTCGATTTTCGAATTTTCTTTTTTCGCAATGTCCAATAGTTCCGATCCCTTTTTTGTGTCCCGCATAGTTGCGTACACAAAATATCCTGACTTTGCTAATGCAAGCGAAGTCTCAAAACCTATACCACTTGAACTGCCTGTGACTAGTGCAACTTTCTCCATGATATTACCGGTACAAAATCGACACTAAAAATTTGTATGCTTTTTGTTGATTCTGGCTCCGTTATTTTCTCAAACCAGAGGCTTGTCTCCTTCAGTTGGTTCAGAGACCTTAGTTACCTCTCCCTCGCTGATTCTTTTCAGAACCTCAGTTGCAGAATGCTTGTGAAGAAACTCGTTGTTGTTCCCACACCTATACGAAAAAGTACATCTCGGACAGCCAGCCTCAGTTTTACATGGACATTCTCTTAAAATGTACAGGCTACGTTCAAAGGCCTTCTCTAGTCTGTCATAAAGTGCCTTGCTAGCACCATTACCTCCTATGGCTGAATCGTAAACAAAGATTAAACCTGATGTTCCAAGTGATATGCCACCTAAGTCTTGTGAGACCCCTCCCGTTATCATATTGCTTCCTTCGATTACCACATGTTCTGTTGCATGATACCCACTAGCTTCTGTGTAATCCTTGTTTTCAGATTTTTTTATCTGATTCATTGGTCTTGGTGCGGTGAAAACTATTCCCTTCGTGATAAAGTCATACTCTAGGGGCTTTTCTAAAAGAACTCTTTTTCCTTGCGTAATTTCGTGGCCGAGTTCTATGTTGACGTATCCGTGTACTCTTTTCTGTATATGCAACTTGCAAAAGCAAACCTCAACTCCTTTTACTTTTCTTTTTTCATATACTGTTTCAATAGTAGGCCACTCTTCCTTTAGCGCTTTGGTATAGTAGGGATAATCACGCTGAAGCTTTTTGATCTTTGCATACGATCTTTGGGGATAGTCGAACTCTTGGACTTTATACCGTGTTCCTGCAAGAAAGTATACAGCTGATTCGTGTAACTCTTCTAGTGCGATGGGTAATACCCTCTCGCCCACTTTTTTGTCATTCAAGAATATGTCAATTGATTTTCCTATACCCCTGATGCTGTAGTCATTAAGAAGTGATTCAATTTGCTTGAAATTCGGCACGTATCTGTTTTCAATTAGTACTAGATTTCCAACCCTTACGTGGTTTTCGATGACCTCCGAGTGTTCACTTAGCTCATGTTTTGCAATTGGTTTGTCACACGCCATTGCAAGAACCTGAAATTCTTCTACAAATGGATTTTGTGGGTCTATGTAAATTTTTTCAACGTCCTCGAAATAGTCATCTGGATGATTTTTGTAGTATTGAGAAATGGGATCGTTGCCCAAAGTAAGAAATGCATATCCTCTTTGGCCTTTTCGGGCAGCTCTTCCAATTCTCTGTACTAGCCTATTAACAGGAATAGTTGAAGAAATTACCCCCTCCACACTCCCTATGTCTATTCCAAGTTCGAGTGTGGGAGTCGAAGAAATCGCCATGAGATTGCCCTTCTTGAATGAGTTTTCCACAAATTTTCGATAGTTTGCCATCAGGCCTGCCCTGTGTACCCTGATGTCAACTTTCTGTCTTTTTGCTTGTATTGCTAAGAGCTCAGAATTTAGATGTGAATTACTAAATACTATGGTTTTATGGCGTCTTGATGTTAGTTTTTTTACTAATTCCACCATCAATGCTCTTTGAGTTCGCAAAGAAGGAAACAGCATTGCAAAATCAACATCTCCTTTTTTTCCGGAACCGCCAACGAGTTTCATTTTTGAGCCAAAAAGCTGACTGCAAAATTCTTCTGCATTTTC
>JBHIDF010000063.1:0-4188 GCA_046759945.1 Nitrosopumilaceae archaeon | reverse complement strand
TCTTAGTACAAGACCAAGAAAAAAACTAGAAGAACTTTAATGCGTAACTTTATAGGGTTACGTGGCAAATTTGAATAGATTTGGATGTTACAGAAAAAGTTGAACTGGTCATAAGAGACCCAACAGAAGAAGTAGTTACTCGTGAAGAGTTGACAAACCTTTTCAATGCCAACGCTAAACCAAAACACTACGTAGGGATAGAAATTTCTGGTTTTTTACATCTTGGAAGTCTTATCCTAACCGGTTTCAAAATCAACGACTTTATCAAAGCTGGAGTAAAATGTATTGTCTTTCTAGCAGATTGGCATACCTTCATCAACGATAAACTCGGTGGTAATTGGGAAACAATAAAAAAAGTTTCAAAGTATTATGAAGATGCCTTCAAACTTGTCTGCCCAGGTGTTGAGATAATCCAAGGTTCAAATCTTTATGAATCCAGAAAAGAATACTGGTCTGAACTAGTGAAATTCTCTAAACATATGTCCCTCTCAAGAACTATGAGGACCCTTACCATAATGGGCAGATCCGAAAAAGACAATCTTGACCTAGCACAGTTGATTTATCCGCCTATGCAGGCAGTCGACATCCATGCCATGGACCTTGATATCGTTCATGCGGGAATGGACCAAAGGAAGATCCACATGCTGGTGAGAGATGTTTTTCCTAAGATGAAATGGAAGGTACCGGTAGCTGTTCATCACCACCTCCTTCCGAGTCTGTCAGAGCCTGCACCTGATACAACAGAAGATTCGAAGGTGTTAGGTAAAATGAGCAAGTCATCACCAAGTTCTGGAATATTCATTCATGATTCTGATGATGAAATAGAGTCTAAAGTAAAGAAGGCGTGGTGCCCAGAAGGAATTACAGAAAGAAATCCCTTGTTAGAAATATCAAGGAACATAATTTTTCATGAATTCAATGAATTCTTGATAGAAAGATCCGAGAAGTTTGGTGGAAATGTTACTTATACTAAATACTCAGAGCTCGAAACCGCCTTTAGCGAAAAAAAATTGCATCCAGCGGATCTTAAACAAGCTGTAAAAAGTTACTTAATTAAGATAATTAATCCTATTAGACAAAAGCTGATTTTAAAAGACGAGATTTTGGATGCAATAAAAAGAAGCGCCTGAATAAAGCTAACCTTCTTCCTTTTTGATGTTATATTTAGAGGTATAACCTCTGGGGTTGATCATTAGGTCTTTGTAGTTGTAGGTGGATGAATTCCCAATTATTACAGTACTTATCATGCCAAGATGGTCTGAATATTTTTCCATATTTTCAAGATCTGTCATAATAATTTTTTGAGATTCTCTGTAGGCACCTTTTACTATAGTGACTGGAGTCTTAGGATCCCTATATTTCAGCAAAATTTTTCTTGTGTCTTGAAGTTGATGAATTCTCTTCTTGCTTGAAGGATTGTATATCACAATAACAAAATCACCTTTCGCCGCAGCCTCTACTCTCTTTACTATTATTTCCCATGGGACCAATAAGTCGCTCATACTTACTACTGCAAAGTCTGTCATCAGAGGAGAGCCAACTAGGGCAGAGCAAGAATTAAGCGCGGATACTCCAGGGACAATCTCTACAGACAATCCATTTTTTCTATCCCAACCTGATTCTGCAAGCATTTCATAAATGAGGCCTGCCATACCGTAAATCCCAGGGTCTCCACTTGATACAAGGGAAACTATCTTGCCGGACTTTGCAAGCTCTACGCACTGCTGTGCTCGTTCTACTTCCTGAGTCATCGCATATCTGTAAACATCCTTACCCTCAATAAGGTCCTCTACCAAGTTGACATAGGTTTCATAGCCTACTATTGTATCACTCTCTTCAATCACTTGTTTTGCTCGAAAAGTCATGTGATCGTGATGGCCAGGACCAATGCCTACAATGTATAATTTGCCTACCATTCTATCGTAAAGCCGTCTGTATGATAATTTATCCTTTGTCAGAAAAAGATGTAGATCTTCCTACTGGAAGGGATCTATGAACGGACAGTTTACTACATGATCGCTGTTCATTGGCCTTGCAAGTTCTACTGATATTTCATCGTCGGCTTTCTTCGCGTTGATGTCTCCTACTGTTTCGAGAATCGAAGCGTTATCAGGATCTTTCCATGAAATAATAGAGATTCTCCACAACGGACTATAGTTTTCATCTCCTGGAGCTGACGCAGCAATTCCTGCCTGGAATCCCAAAGGCCCAGACCCCTTGATGCCGTTCTTGAATTGGAAGAGATCTACCGAAGTGACAAACTTGAACGTTGGTGCAAGCTTAGGTGCATCTACGACTCCCATCATACTTGCGGGCCCAGTTGGTGTCGCATCAGTTACAATGTAGTAGACTGTTTTACCGTCAGGTCCCCAACCTCTATGAGCAACGAAGGTTGCTGTCATGTTTTCTGTGTCAATATTAAGAACCTGTCCGCCACCATATGGTGTATCGTCAGTCAAGGTTTCGTCCTCTTTAACAGTCATCTGACCTTCAGGCCATACAATTTGTGGCATGTTAAGCACCACATCAGTTTCTTCTAGCTTAATTCTTTCTGCTTCTTCTGTCTCAAGTATTTTCTTAACAGAATCTAGAACCTCGGGATTCTGGCCTGGTCTCCAAGTTACCTCGATTACAGATCTTACCGCACTATATTCGTCAGTTTGTGCTGGTGTGCTGGAGAAGACTTCTCCCTGGAATCCATGAATGCCTTGGCCTTCGACCCCATCTGTAAACGTGTATACTACATCTAACGCATCTTTGGGGGTATTACTCAATGGAGGAGCCATTTCAACTCTCCAAGATTGCTGTTCGGTTATCAGGTCAGCGTATGTCTGGTCATTTGAATCTGTTATGATATAGTTGACAGATTTCCCATCAAAGAATCCTCCATGCATTGGAATTGTTGCTGGAACGTTAGCTCTTGATAATTTTAGGGTCGGCTCCACCTCTACAATTTCCACCTTTTGCGTTATTACCTCGGTAGGCTGTCCTCGTATCCAACCATCTACACTTACTGTGGCAGTAAATTGATCAGTACTCATAGTGTGTAATGCAAGAGCTGCTCCAGTAAATTCAAAAGAACCAGAGCTATCTCCAGTATCTACAAGTGTGAGGCCGTATACAGTACTTCCGTCTACCGTCCACGTTGGCTGACCCTTTGCGTCGTTTTTGCTGATTTCATGAAGTACTATTACCTGAACTGGTTCGCTTGCTGTATATGTTAATGAACCGTCATAGAGTGTGCCCTCGTTAGGTGACAAAATAATTGCTAACTGATGGTTCCCATGATCCTGCCCTGGATCTTGCGATGAGGTAAGTGTTTGCGTAAAATGAATTTTCTTCCTAGACTTTGCATCTGCTAATTGCTCTGCCATTAAAGGAATAGAAACGATTGTGGCTGCTACTGCAAAAATTGCAATTCCAATTAAGTATTTATTCATTAGAATCGGAATCTGCCATTGGCTTAAATTCTTTTTCCCAAATTCCTTTCAATTCAATCTCCTATTAGTTCACTTGTGATAGATTAAATTCATCATGTAGTGCCTGTACGACCGCCTTAGAGTCTGAATCTTTTACAACGAATGCAAGGTTAAGTTCTGATGAACCTTGAGCAATCATGACAACGTTGACACCTTTTTTGGCTGCTGCTGAAAATACTTTGGAAGCCACTCCTACTGTTCCTCTCATACCAGAGCCTACCAATGCCACTACAGCAACATTAACTGTGACCTCTACCTTCTTGATTATTTTACCCAGAAGATTCATTTCTAGTGTATTTACTGCCTTGTCAAGATCGTTTTTTTTCACTATGACAGAGATGCTAGACTCTGATGGGCTTTGGGATATCATTGTGATGTTAACTCCTGCTTTTGCTAAAGTAGAAAATATGGTGGCTGCTGTTCCAGGTGCCCCCACCATACTTCCTCCTCTTACGTCTATCAGGCCATTGTGTCTTATTACGCTAACACATTTGACCGTCTCTTGATTTTCAGAAGGACTTCCGGTTACAAGAGTGCCCTCATTTTTTGTATTAAAGGTGCTACGTATTCTAAGTGGAATCTTTTTCTCTAATATAGGTTCGAAAGCACGGGGATGGATCTGTTTTGCTCCAAAAAGAGCCATCTCCATGGCTTCAACATAAGATACTTCCTTGATGACTTTAGCGTCTTTTACAGTCTTGGGATCAGC
>JBHIDF010000062.1:0-4260 GCA_046759945.1 Nitrosopumilaceae archaeon | reverse complement strand
CCAAGTACACGTCTTTTCTTCATCGCTTGACGAAAAGATTCATCCTTGAATCTCCAGTTATTTCATCAAGTATCCTTTTTGTAATCTGTTTAACAGGTTCTTTGAATCCAACTCTATCCTGAAGGTCTTTGAAATCAACGAATTTTTTCTTCTCTCTCTCTTCAAGCGTTGCTTTCATGTATGTTTTACCGATTCCAGGAATTAATTCCAGAGCATGAATCCTTGGTGTCAATGGCTGAGCGTTGTTCATGTAATCGATAAATCTTTTCTCGTTTCCTAAGACAATTTTTTCTACAACTTCGGAAAGCTCATTTTGCGCAGCTACTGAAATCGACTTGTAATCCAACTTTCCTAGTACTGAAAGGATTTTTGTTCGGCCCTCTTTTCCTATGTATACTCTTTCACCTACCTCGAATGTAGAGTCTTGAACACCGAGGAGCTCTAGTATCGTGAGTCTATCTTCACCCAGTGCGGTGATTATTATTCCATCGCGACCTCTAACTGTACGTGATTTTCCTCTAACAACAAAATCTAACACATACGCATATTCTTCATATCTTCTAGATTGAGTACTTGATCTGTCCAAAAATAAATCAACTCCGATGGATTATGAATTCTCCTTGATAATTTTCAGTATTTTTTCTAGGGTCTCAGCTAGAATCAATTTCTTCCAACCAAATGTGAAAGCCCGAAGTTCTGCTATGGTTGTTGGAAGATTATTCACTATTTCAACAGCCTCTTCTTGACTAATTTGACACTCTTTGACCAGCTGTTGTTTTAACTTTTTTGCATTTTTTGCATCAAGTTTAGAGAATTTTGATACGTGATCATATGTCCACCTTTGTATCTGATCCATAGATTCAGGTTCAGATTTTTCTAATAGTTCCTTAACTTCGGGAATAGATACTGCTTGTTTTTTTATTACCTCTTCCATTTCTACACACCAAACGGTTTGATATGATCTAATCTGGTGATTAAGGTTTTCGTCTTGTTACCTAGTTTTACATCTAGTGTCACGGTTCTACGTCCAACGTCATGAACTACCCCTACTTTTCCGTGATATCTCCTATGGGGCATTGCTTTGTGCTGAGACGGATCTATAACTATTAGAGCTCTTTCGCCCACCTTGTATTTCCTCAAGAGAAAAGAGACCCCTCTAGGTCTCTTCTTGGTCATGAGAGACCTTGATTTGTGCTTAAAGCCATGTGAACGGCCAGAAGGTTTCTTAGTAGTCATGTTACTTGACTAGCACGGCTTGGTCCTTAATTTAACACTTACTGGCCTGTTGTTTTCTTTTTGCTTTTGGATTCTTCTTCAGGATCAGAAACACCTGCTTCTGTTAGGGTGAAGATTACGTCTTGTTCTGGGTGGTGTGGACTATCAACCATTCTTGCAATTCTTTTCTTTCCAGATTTCTTAAAGTATATTCTGTATGTACTTGTGTGACCTACAACATTTCCTCCAATTGGACGTGTTGGATCTCCAAAGAATACATCTGGTGCAGCCATTACTTGATTTGTTGCAATGACTGCAATGTTGTATATTTCTGCAGTTCTTACAAGAATATGCATAAACTTGTTTAGTTTTTGTTGTCTTGAGGCAAGTGTTCCTCTGCCAAGATATTCTGCTCTAAATAAACCTGTAGCTGAATCAACTACGATTAATTTTATGTTATTTTCTTCTATTACAGGACCTGCTTCTTCTAAAATTAATTGCTGATGCGAACTATTGTATGCTCTTGCCACAATAATTCTATCTAGTGCTTTTTCAGGATCAAGGCCTTTTACCTTGGCAATAGATACTATTCTTTCTGGTCTGAAGGTGTTTTCTGTATCGATAAACAGAACTCCTCCATCAAGTCCTCCTTCTTCTTTTGGCTGTTGAACAGTTACACACATAGTATGACAAAACTGCGTCTTTCCAGAAGCAAATTCACCATAAACTTCCGTTAAAGCTTGGGTTTCAATTCCTCCATCAAATAAATGATCCAAACAATTCGTGCCTGTTGTAATTCTGCCAATGTCTTGTCTTCTTTTGTAAATCTCAGTAGCTTTGACAAAATCTTCCTCCATCATTCCTGCCTCTTTAAGCTGTTTACGTGCCTTTTGTACTAGATTTACTGCAATGTCATTATCCATGCCGGTAATTTCTGATATTTCTACAGGACCTCTTACTACTAGATCCTGCATGTTATGAATGCCTGCATCGTTGAGTTTCTTTTTTGTTACAGGACCTACGCCTGATAGTGTATCAAGCCTTAAATCGGTCATGTTACCGTATAGTACGGTACCATTGTAATAAGTTTTGTGGTCTTTATGATATACAATAGGGGGTAAAAATCAGCTAACACTTGTTTTTCCAAGACGACTTTCGAGTCCCGATTACCTTCTTCGTCTTCGTTGTCCGGGTTTGTTCTGTCCAGGAAATCTTTTTAGAATAAACCGCTTTCTAAAATTTTCTTTATTTCTAATGATTGCGGTAGTTCCTATTCTTTCGCGTCCGTCTACTTTTGGTGTTTGGCTCCTAACCTTCCCTGCCTTAGTAAGTGAACCGTGAGTTGGCATAAAGTAAGTTTACTCCTGATTTAATTTATGTATTTGGGCCTTTTTACCAGTATTTTACCTTGATGGTTTCAATAACTCTCTCGTGCTCTGGACTTCTTTTTCTAGCATACCTTTCCATCGCACCTAATGGCATATTACCTAAGGCTCTTGCGAGAGCATTGAAGAGTCTCCTCTTCAAAGAACCTTGTCTTCCAGTTTTTGTCATAAATTTCTTAATACCATATTTGAAGTCATGCTGCCACGACTTATACATCACTCCGAGTTGAGCAGGGCTCATCTCATGTCCAATATCGAAGAATTGAGATTTTTCCAGCAAACCAATAGGAACGAAGGTGAGAGGAGTTACTGTGAACATTGATTCTGGCTGTTCGCGTTCCAACTCGCTTATAAGATTTATAGTTTCCCAAGCATCTTCAGGTGTTTCGTCGTTATCCAAACCCATTATCAACGTAAATGCTGGTATCCAGTAGTTCTCATTTAGTGTCTTTACTGCTTCCTTCACCACCCAATGCCATTCTTCTGGTCTATACGGTGCTAACTTTCTGTCGGCATATTTCTCAATTAATCTAAGACTTCCAGTCTCCAAACCACATTGTAGTCCTATCATGTTGTCAGGTCCAGCCTTGATGATTTTTGAGATGTTTGGAATCAGTTTTTCATCTGCAATCACTCCTGCAAGAGTTCCATGGGTTGGATTCGTGCGCTTAACTCCTGCAGACATGACAGCAGAAAATAATTCCTCTATTGCCTCTCGATTTGGAGCCATGTTTTTTGTTGTTGTAGGGTTCAGACCATAAACGAAGATATCATCGCTGTGCAGCCATGCAGACATCAAGCCTCCCTTCTTGACGTTAACCTGGATCTCCCTCTGAACTTTTTCTGGCGGATAATACCTCAAAGCTCTTAACGTTACATCGCAAAACTTGCAACCACGTCCACACCCTCGCATCGTTTCTATCATTCCGTGCATGGCCGGTTCCACTATTTCAGGAATCTCATCAATGTCTGGTCTGTCCCAAAAGTGAACAAATCTTCCGTAATGCTTTTTGTGATCCCGCTCGAACTCTTTTATGTCAACTTTGAAGTCCTTCCTTTTTCGAAATGGATCCATGTTCTCAAACTCGCCATTGATTAGGTAATTGAAGAATCGTCCAGCGTGTCCATCAATTTCTGGTGCAATTCCACCGAGTTCTCCTTCTAAAATAGCATACAAACCGTATTCCTGAATTTTTTCAGGATCATAGTTGTACTGCCAAGTTCCCGAACCGCCTACAACAACCTTTGCGTTGCTACCATTCTTTTTCTTTGCAGCATTAATTCTCTCATGTAATTCTTTACAGTATACTTCGTCATAGGAGATTTGTTTGCGTCCATAAGTAAAAGTCATAGTTACGGGTCCCATACCAAGGGGATCCATCTCATGCGTTCCAACCACCTCCGTCTCTGGGCCGATGAATTTTTCTACATGATCAGGATGTGCCACTACAACTTCTTCTCGTTTGAAGCCATCGCGTAAGAGTCCTGCCTCAACCTTTCGTAGTCCATACGGAGCAGCGTTAGCAACCCCATCATGATGGCCAATGGGATTGCAAATAAAATCAAACAAAATTCTTGGGGTCACTTGATTTCTGAGAATACGATACCAAAAGTCATCCTTCCGTCTATGTGGATCTAGTGCTGGTGCGCAACCAAAGAA
>JBHIDF010000061.1:0-4292 GCA_046759945.1 Nitrosopumilaceae archaeon | reverse complement strand
ATAACATCACCTGTTGACGCATTTAGCGTGTCCATAGAATCATAATCAATTCTAGCTACACCTCGTCCAACATCTCGTGTATAAGCCTCAAGTACCTTAAGGGAGAGCACGTTCTGGCTCATAGATTGAAAACCTCACGTCTATGTTTTATATCTTTGGCAGTCATCAGCTCTTTACAATACGGATCACAAGCTTAAAATCTGAAACATAGAGAGGCACTCTTGATTTGGGTAAACGACCATTAGTTAGAAGACGTGGCCGTGGTGGAATGCAATTTAGAGCTTCCTCTACTGGTAAGTTAGTTCCAGCAAAATATCCTAGCTTTGACCTTGCTGAACAACATCACGGCAAAGTCATAGACATAGTTCATGAATCAGGTCGAGATGCACCTCTAGCAAAAGTTAGATTTGATGATGACTCCATTTTTCTTTTTCCTGCAATTCTCGGAACTAAGGTCGGTTCAGAATTGCAGTTTGGACTCAAATCCGAAATTTCGAAAGGAAATGTGATCAGTATACAAAATATTCCAGACGGAACACTTGTATGCAACATAGAAAAACACTTTGGCGACGGAGGCACATTTGTAAAGTCGGCAGGTACATCTGCAACTGTTTTTTCACATGATCCTGGGGGTGTTACAATTAAACTTCCATCTGGAAAATTTACTACCTTAAATCCAAAAAATAGAGCCATGATAGGAACTCTTGCTGGTGGAGGGGTGGGTGAGAGGCCACTAATGTTAGCAGGGAATAAGTGGCGAAGGTTCAGGAGCAAGGGTCAAAAATATCCCATTGTTAGAGGAGTCGCACAAGCAGCCTATGCTCATCCCCACGGCGGTGGGAGACACCAACACGTAGGCCAAAGTTCTACTGTCTCAAAAGACGCACCCCCTGGAGCAAAAGTCGGAAGCATTGCTGCTAGAAAGACAGGAAGAGCAAGAATCAAAGAAAGGAAGTAAGTTCCCAAACCTAAATAATTTTCCCTAAAACTGATTAATCCCCACAATAAATTCCTAGTAAATGGGGAAACAGAGGGTACGTCTTTTTATCAAAGGTAGGGTTCAGGGCGTCTTTTTTCGTCAAGCTGTGAAGGTAACTGCAAAAAAGAAGAAGGTAACTGGTTGGGTACGAAACTTGCCCGACGGAAGGGTTGAGGTATTAGTTGAGGGTGATGATGTTGCAGTAAGTGGCGTTGTTGAATGGTGTCATGCAGGACCTGCAAATGCACGAGTCGAAGACTTAGAAATCAGAAATGAGAAATACAAGGGTGAGTTTTCTAAATTTGAGGTTATGTATTAGCGAATCGTATTGTAGGCTTCACTAAGTAGATTTTTTATCTCGTTCAGATTTTGATTAGGCTTTACTTTAATTATCTTTTGAGGTTTGCTCCTGCCTTTCTGTATCTTAATTGTGATTGAATCATGATCTGGTTCCATGTCTGCAAAGAATCTAAATGAGAATGATTTACAAAATACTATTCTATGCATTCGTATGTCTTCAATCACATTTTTTCCTAATGAAAAACAATAATCCCTCAGTACATCAAATAAGGAAATTATAGACGGCGATAATTGTTTTTTGAAATCTTCATAACTTCTTTTTTGTCCTGATGAGATTAAGCCGTCCATATACTTTGATAATAACCACTGAATATTAGTAGTAGCTCCACTAGTTCCGGTCTGGACGAGTAGCCCCATTTCAAGTCAAGCAAGATCCGCCACGTTGACGAGCCAGCGTGGGTGCTCTGCCTTAGGATTGCTCCCTCCCGGACCTCATCCCTTTCAGCAGTTCGGTCTTGGGGATTATCCCTTCGGATAACCCTAGTCCTGCATCCACCCGATTCGGCGTGATTTCATTTCCGCAAGTCAAGCGGGTACTAACCATCTAGAGATTTACCCAGTGGTTACTGACCTCTGCATGTAGCCGGTTTCAGATTTGGGGCACGGCTGGCACCCCGGTCCTACCTACTACCAACTTTAGTAGGATAGAATCTTATTTACGCATTAGGGTTTTCTCTGTTTTAGTTTGAGGAGCAGTCCACATACTGAACATATCTCGCCGGTGGATTCGCTTCCGCAGGTAGCGCAAATTCTTTTTTCCTTATAATTTGAATCCTTGACGATTTGCGATATTTTTGCGATGGACCTGTACATACTATTTTTGATTCCACTGTGATTATTTTCTAAGCTGTTTAGAAAATCACGAATCTCAGTCCGAATTCCCTCATGCATATGGGGACACGGTTCGGATTGGAAAGGAATTCCATTTGTAAATGCATAAAACACAATTTCACTCTCATAAATTTCACAAAAAGGCTTTATCTTTGTGGGATTGTTTGTTGATGCGTCAGGGAACATCCATCCTATCTTGTTGTAATCTCCAGACAGTACGTTTATGAGAAAAGTTTGAAGAGTGTCATCTAGATTATGACCTGTTGCTATGACATCGGCTCCAATTTCTTTTGCACCGTAATCTATGGCTCTTCTCCTAAAAGTGCCGCATATAGAACACGATGAGGTCTTTTCGTTTTCTCTCATCTCAAGCGATTCTTGTAAAGTAAGACCAAACAATTCCTTGAATTGAAATACCTTATGCTCAACACTAATTTTTCTGCAAAAATCACGTACAATTTTCAGCGCTTCTTCTTGATAACCAGGAATTCCCTCATCTATGGTTATCACTTTGAGTTTAAAATTGTGAGATTCTGACATTTTTTTTAGAACATGTAATAGAGAAAGCGAGTCTTTACCGCCTGATACTGCGGCACAGACAAGATCTCCACTACTAATCATCTTGAACTTTGATATTGTTCTGGCCGTCTTTTGTAATATAGAATTTGAAAAACACTCAGAGCAGAGATTTTCTCCAGAATATTTTCTAGAGTAGACAGCCTTGTTCCTACACTTGTTACACTTCACAAGTACAATTTTTTTTGCCTAAATTTAACCATATGTGATTATTTGAAAACGTAAATCGTTCTAAATTGTGATAAAGCCTGACTTCATCACAGAAAGAACAATATTTAGAATGAAAAGTGATAATGTAAATGCATATACGGCCCACATAGTTCCGTTTACTGCTTTTTCTGACATCTTCTTATCAATTATAGTGTGAATGAATTTGCCCCCATCAAGGATTGGGAGTGGTAGCATGTTGAATATTCCAATGAAAAATGATAGCATCCACACCCAAAGCAAAAACATGAACACCTCTTGGCTCCATGGAATGTAATATGGAACTACAGGACTATATGACGGAAAAGCTGCCCTTGTAATGCCGAGCAGCCCCCTTTCTGGGTCTTCGGGGGACGGAGTGACTAGGACTTGGAACTGAAGTGTTTCACCGTCTCTAATTATGGTAACCACTGCAGTTTCCCCTGGACTAAGTTTTGCTTTATTGAAATCTTGTGGTAAAAGGATAGGCACGTCATTCACCGCTGTTATCATATCTCCTTTTAGTAATCCTGCTTGCTCTGCTCCAGTTCCTTCCATTACAGAAAAAATTGGAACACCTAAAGGTTCATCATAAAAGAAAGGACGTATCTGATCAGGTAGTATTATGGCAAAGACGGGATGGAAAATCAAAAGGGCAGCTATTACAAATGAAAAAAGAACATTTGAGGTTGCGCCGGCACCTATAACTCTTAGTCGTGAAATCTTTCTTGCCTTGGCAAATTCTTCTTCATCAGGTTCCACAAACCCCGCGAATAATGCGATGAAAATGGCAAAACCACCTGTCTTGATTTTTATCCTTTCTAGCGTGGCTACAATCCCGTGTGCACCTTCGTGAATAACTAGTACAATTGGTACTGCAAGAAGAAAGTAGATAATACTGGTGGTAGACTGGATCGTTACGCCTGGTATCAAGACCGTCAATTCTGCAAAAGATTCGGGCTGGACAAAGTAATTCGAAAGATTTGATATTAGAAACCAAAAGGCAAAACCCATCATTGCAAAACCAGCTACAACACTTGTGTCGGAAAATATTCGAGTCGCTCTTCTCATTTTATTCAAAAGTCTTGTTAGTATAACCTGGACTCCATAATTTTTGTAAGTTAAACTATAAGGCTTGATTTCAAAGCCACGTTTGTCAAGCTTCATGCCCTTTGCTGCAAGAACAATTACTACCCACACCATTAGAACATAGATTATTGAATTCTGAGTTATAAAATCAAAAGCCAAAGTAATTGTTACTTTTTTTAGTCAGTCAAATATAATCGGTTGGTATGAAACCCATCATAATCATTTCCACATATCCAGACAAAAAATCTGTTCTCAAAATTTCAAACAAGGT
>JBHIDF010000060.1:0-4315 GCA_046759945.1 Nitrosopumilaceae archaeon | reverse complement strand
CCAAGTTCTTTTTCTGCTTGTAGCTCAACTGGCAATCCCTGTGTGTCCCATCCCGCATTGAAAACGACTTTGTTGCCTCGTAAAGTATTGTACCTATACCAAAGATCTTTGATCACACGACCCCGTAGGTGACCTGCGTGCGGATCTCCATTCATCGTTGGCGGTCCTTCAATGAACATTATTTTTTTTTCCTTGGTTGCTGATTCGAAAATTAATTTTTGCAAGTCAAGGCTAGAAAGATGTTTTTTGATATCTTGTTCTATTTTTTTTGCGTTAAATTCCTTTGATAATTCCATCTATCGTTCTGATCAATTGCACGATATAAAGCTAAATTGGTAGCAAAACGTGTGTGAGCAAGTCAATGTTTTCAAGTTTTTTGACTTGTGCAAATCCAATCTTGGATTATATAAGAGAATAGAAAAGAACGAGCATTGCCAAATGTTTTAGTTGTGGGATCGGGAGGAAGGGAACATACACTCGGCTGGAAGCTATCTCAAAGTTCCAAGGTAAAAACAGTATATTTTGCACCAGGAAATGGCGGAACGAAGAACAACGTGAATATATCAGTTAACCAAATTGACAAACTGGCAGAGTTTGCTTCTGAAAATAATTGTTTTACAGTTGTTGGTCCAGAAGATCCACTAGCTCAAGGCATTGTGGATGAATTTAGAAAAAAAGGTTTGAAGATTTTTGGACCAACAAAAAAAGGTGCTGTACTTGAATCAAGTAAGATCTGGGCAAAACAATTCATGAAAAGACACAGCATTCCGACAGCAGAGTTTGAGATTTTTGATGATGCAGAAAAGGCAAAAAAGTATGTGAAGTCAGTGAATCATCCTCTAGTGGTAAAAGCAGATGGTCTTGCAGCAGGAAAAGGTGTTATTGTATGCAACACCACCGAAGAAGCGCTAGATGCAATCGATAGTATGCTCGTACACAAGGCCTTTGGGAGTGCCGGATCTAGAATCGTCTTAGAAGAAAAAATTGATGGAGAGGAGGCATCATTTATCGCCCTATCAGATGGCTCTTTGGCAATTCCGATGGCAACAAGTCAGGATCATAAGAGGATATATGATGATGACAAGGGCCCAAACACGGGAGGTATGGGTGCTTATTCCCCAACTTCGATCATTGATAATTCACTTGCTGATCAAATTCAAAAAGGCATCATAAACAGGGTCATCAAATCGATGGCAGAAGAAGGAAATCCATTCAAAGGATTCCTTTATGCAGGATTGATGATAAAAGAGGGTAAAGCTCGTGTCTTGGAGTTCAATGTCAGGATGGGCGATCCAGAGTGCCAGCCGATCTTGATGCGCATGAATTCCGATTTGTACGAATATTTAGAGGCAAGTGCTGATGGAAATCTTTCAAAACTCCCAACAATTTCTTGGAAAGGTCAGACTGCAGTGTGTGTAGTGCTGGCATCGAAGGGATATCCGGAGTCATACCCAAAGAATGAAGAGATAATTGGGCTCGAATCACAAGAACCTGGTACATTTGTGTTCCATGCTGGGACAAAGCTTGAAAATGGCAAAGTCTTGACAAATGGTGGCAGAGTTCTTGGGGTGACTGCACTTGGTGATACACTACAATCGTCAATATCTAACGCATATTCAATGGTAGAAAAGATAAGGTGGCAAAACAAATACTGTAGAACCGATATAGGGAAGAAAGGATTAAGCTATCTTTGACGTACTGAAAATTTCATCTTCTGTAACTACATAATCAATTTTGACGTCTTGTTGAGTTGCCGGAATGGTCTTTACAATTTGCCCTGAATATGTCAGGGCGATTGTTTTAGATCTTCTATGTGCAAGATATCTATCATAGTATCCATAACCATATCCCAGTCTTTGTCCGTCACGTGTCATTGCTATTGCAGGAACTAGTATGACATCCATCTCTGTGGCGTCAGGGCAATTTTTCTTTGGCTCTAGAACGGGAAAATTTCCCTTTTCCAAGTCCGCAAAACTTGAAATCCTTTTGAAAACCAGGTCATCACCCACTACTTTTGGAATAGATAACTGTCGTCCACTTTTTAGAATCTCTTGTAAAATATCCTTGGTCAATACTTCGCTACCTATGGAGTAGTAAGCCCCGATTTTTTCTGCTTTTTTAAAGGAATTGATTTTTTGTAGGTTTTCGTGTATTTGCTTGCTAGCAATTTTTATGAATTCATATGAAAGCAGGTCACGCTTATCTAAAAATAGTCGCCGTAGCCTTATCTTTTCAGCTTTTTTGTCCAAATCCCTTAGTGATAGAGGCAGCCGTTACGGTATTTTTTAAAAGCATTGCAACTGTCATTGGCCCTACACCCCCTGGAACTGGAGAGACGTAAGAGGCTCTTTTGATTACATTTTCGTAATCTACGTCTCCTAGTAGTTTTCCTTCTTGCCTGCCGATTCCTACGTCTATAACGACTGCTCCTTCTTTTACCATGTCTGAAGTTAAAACAAATTTTGTTCTATCACCTATTGCAGTGATTATCACATCTGCATTCTGACAGTGCTCTTTGAGATTTTTTGTTTTTGTATGACATGTGGTAACCGTTGCGTTTTTCTCAACAAGTAAATGATAAAGGGGCTTTCCCACCAGAGTGCTTCTGTTAACGATCACCGCATCTTTTCCTTGTAACTCTATATTGTAATAGTCAAACAGCTCGATTATTCCTGCTGGAGTACACGGCTTGAATACTGCTCTTCCAGCTACAAGAAGCCCGACATTATTTGGAGTTAAACAATCAACATCTTTTAGGGGAGAAATTCTTGACATCGTTGAAAAAGCATCTAGCTGATTTGGCAGTGGAAGCTGAACCAAAATTCCATGAACCGTCTCATCTTTATTCAGTGAATCAATCAAGGAATTCATTTCTTGCTGTGAAAATGTTTCTGGCAGCTTGTGATCTTTAGTGGTTATGCCAACATCCGCACAAGCCTTCTGCTTAGTTCTAACATATGTTGTAGAACCTGGATCATCGCCGACTAGAACTGTTGCAAGACATGGGTTAATTCCCTCTGACTTTAACTCCTCAACAGCCTTTCGAACTCTTTCTTTGACAGATTTTGCAACTTCAAGTCCGTCTATTTTTTGTCCTGTCAAATAAGCTCGGGTCACTAGCTAGCTATTTAATCTTACCAGATTATCAGCATAATCGTCCACTTGGTTATTTGTCTCTACTTTTAATGATTATTTTTCGTCCAACTATTCTGATTTTTCCTTTGGCAAAGAGCTCGACTGCTTTTGGATAGATTTTATGCTCTTTTTCCAGTATTCTTTTGGCTAGTGACTCTTCTGTGTCATCGTCTTTTACTTTAACCGCTTCCTGTATTATTATCGGACCAGTGTCTACACCCTCGTTGGCTAAATGAACTGTACAACCTGAATATTTCACCCCATATTCTACTGCTTGTCTTTGTGAATGAAGCCCTGGAAATGATGGAAGGAGTGCAGGATGTATGTTCATAACTCGATTTTTGTAGTGTCTGATAAATTCAGCACTCATTATTCGCATAAATCCCGCCAAGCATATCAGGCCATTTTTTGTTGTCACGCCATGTTCTGATAAAATAGACACGATTCTTTTATCGTAATCCCAGTTGCCGCCTTTGATTCCTTTACTTTCAACTACGCCGGTTTTGACACCCAACTTTTTTGCAATTTTCAAACCTCTGACATTAGGTTTGTTTGAAATAACAATCGCAGGTTCTATCGGGATCTTTTTATTTTTTATAGCCCTAAGAATGGCTTCCATATTACTTCCGCGGCCCGAGATCAAAATAGCAAGCTTGAGCAGGTGTAATTCTAATTTTGCCGTTTAAATAAACATATAGAACTTCATCTACAAGTAAGATTCTCACAAGTATTAGTCAACAAACAGTTATTCTATCATCTTATATCGAGTTTGATGCTTACGATACCTGAATATGCAACGAAAGGTGCGCATGACTAGGAACGGAATATTATACACCCAAAATGGTAACAGGGTTCATCTTGATCCGGAATGGGCTGCGTCAGACGGCATCTCGTTTATTTCCCATGCACACATTGATCATCTACATCATCAAAACGGCGGCACAATAATAACCTCAAAAGAAACCAGCGAAATCGCAAAACTCCGTGGTTACAGAATAGAAAATTTTGTTGAAGGGCTGAATTCATTCTCTATGGTGAATTCTGGCCACATCTTTGGGGCTCGTGGTCTTTTGTTTGATGACGTTTTCTATACGGGCGATATTTGTACAAGAAATAGGGGATTTTTGAAGGCCGCAGATATCCCCAAGTGTAAAACGCTTATCACAGAGTGTACCTTTGG
>JBHIDF010000059.1:0-4391 GCA_046759945.1 Nitrosopumilaceae archaeon | reverse complement strand
CTAATTTTTATGTCACCAAAGTCATACTGTATTTTGGGATTGTTTTGTGTTCTGTAAATCTTTACTCTCTTAATTTCTGGCAAGTCTGGAAATTTTTCTTTGATTAATTTTGTTTCCTTGTTTAACAGCTCGAACTCACCTTCAACTATTTTTATTTCAGACTTTAGCTCGTCGGCCATTTCATCACACAGATCAAGGTCTGAAATTTTCTCTTCTTTATTGAGTAACATTAGTCCTTGAAGAATAGCTGTTTTTCCGCTTTCATTTCTGCCAATGAACGCAGCCAAGTCACCGACGTTTACTTCTCCTGAATCATGAATACATCGAAAAGCACGAACTCTAAATCGTCTAAGACGCATCTAGCCGCTATTTAACTGGCCGCGATTTAACTTATACGACATAATTATCCTGAACAATTAGGTCATTACTAAATAGATATAAAAGAACAAAATTTGTTAGAAAACAGAGTGGCAGTTCGAGCCGTAGTCTTTATCGTTTTTCTTTTGCCTGTTGTCCTGTCTGTAGTTTTTGGAGCGTTTGTCTTAGCTGATGTTCTCAAACAATCCGACAGAGAACTCAATATGTGGCAGTTTAAAATTTCGGGAGGGCCAATTCAATACAGCAGTGATATTAAAATACAGAATCTGGTACCAACCTATTCTGTCTCTCAACCAATTGAGATTGAAATCTTGGTTACTGACTCTCATTTTGATTGCGGCGACCTATATGTTACGGTTTATGATATAGGAAAGTCACCAAAGCAAGTAGTAATGCAGAGTGGATTTTTTGGCCAGTGCTTTGCGCATGACAATGTGACTTTACCGACTGAGGATTTTTTCTCCGAAAAAATTGATACTCCAGGGCGATATGAAATTGTGGTTGAACTTTTCGATACAGGTTACAAAAAATCTATCGCATCTGCTGCTGAGTTTATTGTAAGATAAACAAAATGTCATATAATATATTGCGTTATGTGGCAAGATTCTCTGAGGCAATAGAAGGCATTAGTGGTCTTTATGGTAAGAAAGAAAGTCAAGTTAGATGAAAAGGAGTCATTCTCTTTCGAGAAAGAATCTATAGAAAAAGAAATTCAAGAGGTCAGATCTCAGCTTGAAGAAATATCTCAACATCCTAAGAAAAAAAAGAAGCACGTCAAAAGCCAAAAGAAAAAACTAACCAAAGCAAAAAAAGCGATAGAAAAAAAATCAAAAGAAAAACTAACTAAAGCTAAAGAGACAATTGAAAGGAAGAAACCAGTCGAGAAAAAGCAGGCTGTTCCAAAAAAAGTCGTTAAAGAAGCAGAAGAAGAATTCGATGAGCAGGAAATTGAGAATTTGCAGATAGGTAAAATGGATATGGAGAAACTCACAGGGAAGGTTTGTGATATTATTGGAAAATATGACGACGGAATATTTCAAAGTGATCTATGGAAAAAGCTCAAACTGACAAGTAGGGATGGTTCCAGACTTGCAGTAAAACTGGAGAAAGGAGGAATAGTAGAGCGAGAAAAAGTTTTGGAAGATGGTAGGTGGACTTACAAATTAAAAATAAAAAGGATTCCAGTTAGCACTCAATCACTTGAGGATGCACCATGCTTGATTTGCCCTGTCGAACAGAAATGTTCACTAGACGGAGAAATTAGCCCTCGTACTTGTCAATGGATTGAAGAGTGGGTTACTATAAAATTTGCAAAATCAAAGGGTGCGAGAAAAAGCAAATGAAACTGCTTGATGCACATAAAGATTACTATAGGAGGCTTGCTCACGAAGAAGGGTATAGAAGCAGAGCATCGTACAAACTGAAAGAACTGAACAATTCGTATCGAATTATTGGTCCTAAATTTTTTGTTCTGGATCTTGGCTGTGCACCGGGAGGATGGACGCAGGTAGCAGTTGAGACCGTAGGAAGCAAAGGGAAAGTCATGGGTATTGACAGCTCTTATGTTGAAGAAATTCCTGGGGCACATCTGATAAGAGGCAATATAGAAGATGAATCGATCGTGGAAAATATTTTTTCTTACTTTAAGAGAAAAGTTAACGCAGTTATTTGTGACTTGTCTCCTCAGGTAAGTGGAAATTGGTCAGTAGACCAAGCGAAGCAAATTGCTTTGAACTATGCTGCAACAAAAATAATAGATCATATTCTTACGTACAAAGGAAACGCGTTGTTTAAGGTATTTGATGGAGAATATTCAAGTGAGTTCAGAGACTTTGTTAAAAAGAAATTTGCAAAAGTTCAACTCAGAAAACCAAAATCTAGTAGGAAATCTAGCAGTGAACTCTATTTCGTGTGCCTAGGATACAAAGGTTAATTCGTAAAAATTCTAATAATTTGATCCATTTTACAGTTAGTTCTAAAGCCTGCTGGATTCAACGACGTCGGACTTGCAACATATCCCGTTGTACGAAGCTTTTCTAAAGCCTTCTCTAGTCCTAACGGAGCACTTTTCATCTTCGATGCTATTTTGTCCAAGGTAAAATAAGTAGCAGGCATATTTGCTTCTGCTCTGGATTTAATGAGAATTTTCTTACACCTTTTGTCTAAGTTATACTTTTGATATTCCTCTAACATAGCATCAATAAATTGTCCGTCATAAAGTTCTCCTATCCACAAAGGTCCTGCCATCTCAGTCTTTTGCTTACAGATTTCGCAAGAATTTTCCTGGTCCTGTTGTATTAGTCTATGACCACAGGCCTTACAATACGAAATGAACCCCATCTTGTCCTTGGAATCTGATCTCACAAGGACCCTAACGTACACTCTATAGTAATGCATGTAATTCTGAACAAAAAGTGGTAAACACTGAACATCAAGCCTTTGTGCTACCAAATTTATACAGCCAAGAATCAATCTTAATGCAATTTCGTTGCCAAATTCTGCTCTTACCGGAACACCATAGTACCTTCTTTTACACGAGTTTTGGAATAGCCCATGTAATACTTGAAGATCAGTAGCAGTGACTGATAAGACGCCTCCATGAATTGTAGCCCTGATTCCGCAGTCAATGTATCTAGAAGGCGAGCCAAACGGATCAATGTCAATTATGGCCCCTCTTTCACCCCTTTTAGAATGCAAGCTCAGAAACCTACACGCTTCATTCTCTGAGAACTCACAATTTTGGACGTTGTTTAGCTTGGAGGATTTTATTGCTAATTCTATGGACCTTGTATTCACGTCATTAATGAGGACTTTTTCTACGGTTTTTATCTCGTTTGCAACTCTTATACTTCTTGCACCTAATCCAGCAAGGCTGTCGAAGAAAATCTTTGGACCCTTAAAATTTTTTAAAAATGATGAGTATGCTATTATTGAGAAATCTCTGTTCAACTTCGCATTTGTGTTGAAGAAAGCTGGGTCTCTTGGAGGGGCATTAATCTTTAATGATTCTTCAGGAACTAGAAGTTTGGTAGTTCCTTCTGTTATTTCAACTATCTTGGTCAGTTGATCTGTTTGCAACGATGTTCTATTGTTCTAAACCTATAATGAATTAATAGTTCTACAAAACCAAATATACGGATGTTAGTTTGTGGAGTTGATGAGGCGGGGCGAGGATCGGTTTTGGGTCCTCTAATGGTAGCAGGGGTTTTAATTGACCATTCAAAAGTCAAGAAGCTCACCTCAATGGGAGTGAAGGATTCGAAGCAACTGAGTGCTTCCAAACGCAAGCAACTGTACAAAAAGATAGTTAGTTTTGTAGATAGCTATTACGTAGCTAAGATCACTCCAAAGATGGTTGATAACAGTGTTCGAAAACATCAATTAAATCATCTAGAGGCCAAATACATGGCCAAAGTAATTTCAAAACTTGAACCAGATTTTACTTACGTTGATTCATGCGATGTCAATACCAGAAGATTCCACAAAGAGATCGCTAGACACCTCCAAAATGGCACAATAAAATGTGCTCATCATGCTGATAGAAGATTTAGAATAGTTTCTGCAGCATCAATAATAGCAAAAGTGAGCCGTGACAGAGTTATAGAAAAACTCCACAAAAAACATGACTTGGGTAGCGGTTATCCATCTGACCCTAAAACCATGAAATTTGTTGCTAATTGGGTTTTCACCAACAAAAAGGCGCCTCGATTCGTGCGTACTAGTTGGAAACCAGTAAAGAACCTTATGAGGTAAAATTAACCATCATCCAAATATTTTGCAATCACAATACTGTGATCCTTATCATAAGGTGCTAGATTGACCTCTTGGATAATTTCGAAAGAAGACTGAAGTTTCTTCATCTCATTTTGAATTATTCTGCTTGGTTTACTGGTTACGTCTATGCTTCTGGTCTTTATGATAAGTACTAGGTAGCCGTTACCTCTGAGATACGTTTTGCAGTTTAGGAGAGCAATTTCTGTTTGATCTGGTTGTGCTATGTCGACATAGACTAC
>JBHIDF010000058.1:0-4452 GCA_046759945.1 Nitrosopumilaceae archaeon | reverse complement strand
ATTTTTCTCGCTGTAAGTGAATTAAAATATCATCAATTTTCCTTACAACTTTTCCATCCACAGATAAAATTATGTCCCCTCCTACAGAATAGTTTCTACCATCAATTTCTTTGGTTTCAGACGATCCACGTAGCCCTGCCTTTCCTGCTGGGCTATCTTCTACCACAACGACGATTAGAAATCCTCTGGTATCTTTCAATCCAAGAGCTTTTGCAAGATCTGGATCTAGGTCTATGCCGCTTATTCCCATCCATGGATGATTATACTCTCCTTTTTTTAGTAGGGCTGGAACAATTTTGACAACCGTATCCGAGGGAATCGCAAAACCAATTCCAATAAATTCACCTGTGCCAGATTGAATTGCAGTGTTTATTCCTATAACCTCTCCTCTCATGTTGAGCAACGGACCGCCGGAATTTCCAGGGTTAATTGCGGCATCTGTTTGAATTACATCTGGTATCGAGTATCCTGACGTGCCAGGAGCAGCTAAAAGTCTGCCCATTTGGCTAATAATTCCTGATGTCATTGAACCAGACAATCCAAAGGGATTTCCTATAGCTGCTACTTGGTCTCCAACTAGCATAGAGGAAGAACTCCCCAATGGCAGTGGCTTCAACAAATCTGAGTCTATGTTGACCTTGATCACTGCAATATCTGTAAAACGATCCACGCCAATCACTTCTGCGTTATATGAGTTGCCGTCAAGAAAGGTCACAGTAACTTTTTGTGCACTTTCTACTACATGATGATTTGTAATAATATGACCCTGTTTATCAAAAACAAATCCTGACGCAACTGAACTACCAATTCCGATTTGTGATGATTTTTGTACGTTGATTCTGACCACTCCTGTTTCAGATTTTTCAAAAATTTCTGTTAGAGAGATCTTTGATCTTTGTAATGGTATTGGTGTCTGTTCTCCTACTGTTTTCAGTTCATCTCCATTTGATACAATAAGATCCTGTGGAGGTTGAAGAGATGGCGGCGGAATAAGAACAAAAGCAAATACAAGTAAAACTATTATACCGCCTAGCAATCCGCCTAAAATTGTACTTGCTTTATCCAAGAAACTAACCTTCTCCTCGTTATCTTTAATTCTTGCTACACACTTATTGAATTTTGGAACTTATGCACCATAGAATAATTTCGACCCCTCCAACTCACTGCTGAGTCGCTTGTAGCTTGTAAAATTCCACTCGCAAAACCAAGTATAATGATGAAACTTCCTACAGGTCCGAGTAGTGCGTGATGGAGCCCAAGGCCAAGTCCTTTTTTTGCTTGCAAGATTATAGCGGTATAAAGTAGGACTACAGCTATAACCGTAATAGCAAACAGGACGGAAAATGAATCTGTGGAGTTTACAAACACTGACGAGTATGCCAGAATGGGAAAAGGCATGAGAAAAAGAAAGAGCAACGCAAAGAATATTGCAACCGCGACTTTGCCACTTTGCAAATAAAGCGGTATTATGAGTCGTTTTAACGCATTCCACAATGTGGATTTATCTCGCGCCCAGACTGCCTCTAACAAATGTTCCCCTCGAACCATACGCAACCTATATCCAGATTCTTTCACTTTTTTCCCTAGGGCCCCATCCTCTACTAATTCGCCCTTTATTCCCTCGTGTGTTCCTACTGCCTCGTAGACATCTCTACTGATAATGTAAAAACTCCCAAAGAAGTAACCCGTCTTCTTTGATGGATCGTTTACCCTTAGTGGGGAAAACCTTGTATGCAAAAATGTTGAAAGCATTGGAAGTGTTATCTTCGTCCAGTTATCAATGCAGATTATTTTCGGAACGACGGTGAGAGCGTCAAGTCCGTTACTTAACATATGAGAAACTGAAAGCGAGATCAATTTTTCAGAATGTTTTGTGTCTGAATCAGTAAAAAGAAGTAGGTCACCTGCTGCTTTTTTAAACCCTTCAAAACAAGCCCAATTTTTTCCTATCCAGCCATCTGGCTTCAGTGATGCTAAGACATGAACCACATTCGAATTTTGTTTCGAAATCTTTCTTATTATCTGACCAGTCGCATCTTCTGAACAATCGTCAACTGCAACAATTTCGTAATTTTCGTAGTCTTGCTGTACAAGTGAATCGAGACATTTTTCAATAAAATCTTCTTCGTTTCTTGCTGGTACAATCACAGAAACCTTTGGCTGAGTGTGTTTTTTTGACTGGAATTTGTCCAAGTATGGAGAATCTCGGAATGACAACCACATTGATTTAATGAAAATTGACCAAGCGCCCGAGACTCCGATGAGAATCGCCACCAGTATGTAATTGAAGACATCTAAAGCTAGATTCATGCAAGCTACCTCTCGGCTTCTTTTTTTATACTTTGGAGTGCATCCTCAGTTCCTTTCTTGATGTGTTTCTTAACGATCCCTGTAAACATTCCCATCATTCCTGAAAGTTTGATATCCCATATTGTGTTAAGCTGAACTTCATTTCCTTTTTGCTGGGCGCTTATCGTCTTTGTTCCGTTGATTATTCCTTTGGTAAAAACAATGTAGATTTTTTCTTTTGGATAAAGGGTCACTTCCTGCATACATTTTGAATCCTTGAAGGCGATAGTTACTTCACGAGCGATGCGGTTCCCCTCCTTTGAGATATTTCTTACTTCCTTTGTTCCCTTCCAGAATCTTGGCTCATTATCTACATCTGAGATAATATTCCAAACCTTATCTAATGAGGCGTTTATTTGAGTTGAGGCTTCAATTATTGTCACGTTACCGAATCTTCAGAATTTCCTTATTAGTCTTGGTTTTTCGAAATCATTTTTAACAAGTCAAAAAAATGTTTTTTGTGCCAACCATATCTTTTGATGAATTTTCAAAATTAGATCTTAGGATTGCTAAAATTGTCTCTGCAGAAAGAATTCCTGGCAAAACTAAAATCGTAAAAGGTACTATCGATATAGGCGAGGAGAAACGCGAAGTCATAATTGGGGGCGCCGAGTACTACCAGCCTGAAAATCTGATAGGTAAAACAGTAGTTGTTGTTGTTAATTTAGAACCAAGAAAGATAGCGGGAATTAATTCAAGTGCTATGCTTTTGGCAGCAGACGTTCACAATAAGCCGATTTGGCTAACCGTAAGTGAAGATGTTCCGGCTGGAACAAAGATAAAATAATTACCCTATTCCCGGACCTTCCTTTTTTGGTTCAGGGGAAACATCTTCTACCTTTTGTTCAAGGTCTGATGTATCAATTTTTTTATCCAAAATTTTTTCGATTATTTTAATAATATTTTTAGCCGCCTTGTATTGAGGAGATTCGACGTCCATTATCTCGCCAAAGAGTCCAACCCCATCAATATTCTGAGCCTTTGCATGACCTAAAATAAGACCATTGAACCAAGTTATGCTGTTAACCTCCGAATCTAAGGCTTCTACCCCGTATGGCTTCAGTATATCAAAGGCCTTTGTGTTTGTCGCAATACCATACACTTTGTCTCCGTCGGCTTGCTTAGGTGGCATGTACCCCCCAGAGGAAATTACAAGCTTTATGTTTCCCATCTGCCTAACAGTGGAAAGCACAAGTTCACTCATTTCATAAACGGTTCGCCCTTCTTGCGGTTGGTTTTCCCCCGTAAATATAACGATGGAGTTCTGTTCATCTACTAAAAAATTGTATTCCTCACGTGGCAATTCGACAATGCCATTTTTTTGATTAACCCACGGCTTGTCTGAAAGTATTAACTTAGCAGCAGGCTTCACAGTTAATTTTTTTGCCAAGTGACCTGACACCAATCCTCCTACTTTACCCATGTCAGGAAGAGAACTGATCAGGATTATGTCTTTCAGCTTGAATCTTTGGGTTTGCTGAATTTGCATTATCTGTTTCAGATTTTACTTGTCTATATTAGATTCTATTCTCGCCGACGTATGAAATGCTAAGCAAATGTATTGTCGAAACTAGAAATTCGTTCGATTGTATTTCCAAAAAAATAACTTTTAATCAATTCACTGTATTACCGGCAAAGTTATGAGGGCATTGCGTACAACAAGCACCTCCATATCGTTTCCCAAATCATTTTTAACGATGCTAAAAGCTTCTTCCATATCCTTTGCAGCCATCATTTTTGCATCTTTTACAACTTCAGGCATACGGGAACCTACAATGATTACCTTACAGTGCTTAAGCACATTCGCCATCAAAAAAGCCCTCTGTTCTCCAGATCTAAATTCTTCCTGAGTAAGTATTTCATCTATGGTTCTGTTCTTGAGCATCTCCAAGAATCGCTGTTCGCCAACTCCCTTTCCCGCTCCTTCTTGACAGGCAGCAGGGATGATTATGCATCCTCCCTTCTTTATCACTGGGTTCGAGACAAAGAATAGGTAGCTGGCTGCCCTACTAGTCTGGTAAAGGTTTGTGTCCTTTGGAAAGCCTACGCCACAAATAACTACATCAAAGGATTTTTCTATTGGGACTTCATAGATGCCTCTTG
>JBHIDF010000057.1:0-4488 GCA_046759945.1 Nitrosopumilaceae archaeon | reverse complement strand
ATACTTGCCAGTTTCCCGTTGCATTGTACTTATCTTCAGGATCCTGTGACAGTTTGGGATTTTTGATTGCCTTGTTGCGCTCCACGTACTCATTAATCAGAGACACAAGATCATCTTTTTTGCCAAGTCTTGCATTTCTTTTTTGCAGGATTGTCTTTTCGACTCCCAAGCCAATATTTACTTTGTCTTCACCCTTTGGGAAAACCCAGGCGTATCCACCGGGTGCTATGTCTTGATCCAGGTGTATAATACAGTAATCAGGGTCAAATTCAGAAAGGTCCTCTGACCCTTTTTCAAAATACATGATGTATCTTCCAGTGGACTCTAGGTCTCTGCGATCAATCTTTTTTTCTATCTTGGTTGTATTTGTGATTCCGTTTCGCAACATAGAAGCCACTCCAGTTGCATCTATTACCACGTTTGCTGTCTTTTTGTAAGGTTCATTGGTCTTGCGACTAGAACCTTGAACACCTATAACCTGATCTCCATCATAAAGTAGATTTGTCAGATTAATCTCAAAATCAAATTTAACACCCAGTTTCTTCGCAGCTTTATACTGGCTCTGTGGAAGCACCTGTCTATTGAGCATATATCCGTCACCATCAAATGGAATCGAAGTCTCTCTGTCTGGTGAAAAAGCCATTACTCCTTTTACGTAATGTTCGATCTCTGGCTTTCCCCACGTAACCTTGATTCTTTCGGTCATAAAGTCTACTGACTCTTTGCTGACAGCATCACCACAAATCCAACCATTGATTGTCTTTCTCCCTGCTATGATCTGAGGATTCCTATCAATAATCAAAACTGATAATTTCTGATTAGAATAGTATGAAACAGATTGAGCTGCGATCATACCAGCAAGTCCCCCACCCGCTACAATGACATCGTAATCCCGTTTCACATCTCAAGAGCCAGATGAGTGCTATTTAAAACAAACCTGCTAAAGAAAATCAATTTTCAGTCCGCGTCATTGTGATGTCAGAAGATTCACATAGGTTTTGACCATCTCATTCTTTCTATATATTGGGGTTAAAATTTTGATTTTAATTGCATTTTTTTCTTGTAGCGTAATTGATTTTTTTATGAGATCCTGCTTACCGACTCGCAAAAACAATGCTGACCTATCGCAGAATCTTTCAATGTCGTCTAACAACTCATCCATCTGATATTTTGGAATCTTTTCTACCAATCTTTGAACAAAGTCCCTTGCCTTCTTTTTAACGAGTTTTATCTCGAATAATAGTATGGGGTTATCAAAATGACCAGATAATTTTCGTTGAGAAAACTCTTCCTCTTTTATATCAAACAATTCGTGTATAGATTGAAAAATTCTTTTTTCATTTTCTGTAGCGTGTGTTATGATTTCTAAAGTAACTTCTAATTGATGTGGCATGTCTATTTTGATTTTTAAAAATAATAAATCTCTTAGGCTTGTAACAAGGCGATTTCAGCCTTGGCGGTCCTGATTAGTTTCACTTTTTCTAGACCTACGTGTCTTACCCGGATCACTTTTTTGGCTGCAGCCATAATGTCCGAGTTTATCTTTCCGAAGGCTGTTGCCTGAACAAATTGATCAAGAGTCATATCAGGAATTGTCTTCTCAATTACTTCTCGTGCTAATAGTCGCAATGAATGTTTGCGGGATGAATTTACCTGTTTTTGTGTTAGTACAATTACCTTTATCCTGAAGACATTTCCATCTTTTGTCTTGCACTCAACAATGAAATCAATTTTTGAAGAACCTCTTCGAACTAGACTTCGTAGGTATTCTTTTGCATACTCGTATCTTTTGAAAATAGTTGTGGCAGTATCCCCTTCAATTTTATCTATTTGAAAATACAATTTGTATTGGTGTTGAGAGGGTTCTCCCTTAAGAATATCAAACAGTGTAACTTCTATTACACGACCTATTGCTTTATCGTCACCAGTAATTGGTAAATAAGATATTTGGACACTATTGAAGGAAGCTGGAGCGAGTACACTAATCCATCTTTTATCTCTCCACTTGTCCTTTACTCTAGTCTTTCTACGTACCAACTATAATCGACCTTTGCAGCCAGAATATAAGTTGTGCCGCATTTAGAGTGTATTTTTGCCAACATATTTTTGCAAGACTTCAGGTACTGAAACACCACCATCTCTTGTCTGAAAGTTTTCAAGTATCGAGACAATTACCCGTGAAGTAGCGACAAGTGTACTGTTTAAAGTGTGAAGATACTGAGTCTGATCCGACGTCTTATCGCGAAACCTGATTTTAAGTCTCCTTGCTTGAAAGTCAAGACAATTAGAACATGATACAATTTCACGATAGGCTTTCTGACTTGCCATCCATGCCTCAAGATCGTAAGTCTTTGCCGAAACTTTTGCCAAGTCTCCGCTTGATAGAAGCATCACGCGGTAAGGTATGCCTAAGTTTTGGTAAAATTCTTCGGCGACTGCAAGCAACTTTTCATGTTCTTTCCAGGATTCTTCTGGTTTAGAAAATACGAATTGTTCAATCTTGTCAAATTGATGAACACGAAATATTCCCTTTTGGTCTTTTCCGTGAGCGCCGGCTTCCTTTCGAAAACATGAGCTTTGGCCTGCGTACCTGATAGGAAGTTCTTTTCCATCTAAAATTTCGTCCGAATGCATCGCAGCCAGAGCGTGCTCTGATGTTCCAATAAGGTACAGATCATTGTCTTCAACTTTGTAAATTACATTCTCAAAATCCTCAGCTATGATTACCCCCTCCATGGATTTTCGGTTAATAAGATATGGTGGCTGAACTAGGGTGTATTTTTTTTCAGACAGGAAGTCAAGCGCGTACTGAATTAGAGCTTGGTTTAGCTTAACAAGGTCATTTTTCAAATAATAAAATCTTGCACCAGCAATTTTTGCCGCACGTTGAAGGTCTACCAGATCCAAGTTTTCAGAAATATCAATATGATCTTGAATTTTGAAATCAAATTGAGGAATATCTCCCCATTTTCTGATTTCTTGGTTTGCAGATTCACCTTCTCCCCGTGGTACGGATTCATGAATCAAGTTTGGAATGCTGATTGCAAGTTTGGCATAACTGGATTCTACTTTGGTTTGTGTTTCTTCGAGCTTTTCAAGCTCTTGAGAGACATTTACCATCTGATTTAACAATGATGTTGTGTTTTGGCCAGCTTTTTTCTTCTGTGCTATTTCTATAGATACTTTATTTCTTTTTTTTCTAAGCTCATCTGTTTTTATAATTAAATCACGTCTTTCTTTGTCTAGACGTATCAATTCATCTAAATCGAAATCGATTGCTCGGTCACTGAGCATTTTACGAATTTTTTCGGGATTTTCACGCAGGATTTTTGGGTCAAGCATCAATCGATCACTTTCAATGCAACTTGCACGTGTTCAAGGACTTCGTCAATAGTGGAAATTAATTTTCGAAGATTTCCCCTGTTTTGAAAATAAAAGACGAGCGAATTATCAACATTTTCTATCCGTAAGGATAGGTTTTCAGGAAAGTCAACGTTATCAGGTTCTAAGGCTTTTCTGATTGCATCGGCTTTTTTTTGCGTGATATCATTCAGAACTACTTGAACCTTGACCGTTAGTGACATTTTCTTCTAGATAATCTAAAAACTCATCCAATTTGTCTTTAGTTATTCTAGCTCCTGCTGCAGCATCATGCCCCCCTCCAAGACCAGAAACTTTTGCCGCCCCTTCTTTCATTAGATTTCCCAAGTTGACGTCATATTTACAACTCAACGATTTTCGTGAGGAGAATTTCACTGTACCTTCCTCACCATTGGTTCTAAGTATGATTAACTTGCCTGTGTTTTTTGGAGACCCGGCTAGAAGCGAAGAAACAGTGCCTGTCATGGTCTCAGGGATTAATCCTTCACCGTTCACCATCACGTATTTTTCATTAGATACAATTCTCCAGCGCTCACTCGCAAGAACATTCATGTAATTCCTCAACATCTTACGATATTCAACTAGAATATTTTCACCCTCTTCAAGCATCTTGCTTCTGTCTCCCATGCAGATAGAGATTCCTACACCAGCTTTGTGAATTCTACCACAGGAATTCAAGACAGTAGAAAATTCTCTTGCGTCCCGCAAGAAACTTCGTGGATCTTCACGTATCAGCGTGTAGGTGTGACCAATCAATTCATCCATCACACCTGTTGCATTTTTACCTGCTGTGTATTTTGCAATTGTTTCAAGGAGTATTCTTTTTTCATCTTCTGTCAATTCACTAGGAACACGCCATCTTCCACCGTCTTTTAGCTTGATTCCAGAGGAGTTCAAGAGTGAAAGACAGGCATCTCGATTCCATGTTAGACCTTCTATGAAAGGCTGCGACGTAAATGCGAGCGCGTCAGGAAGTGGTCTGGTTTCTCTACCAACAAGTAATAAATCTAGATCAACTTCCAATTGACCATTGTTCTTTGCTGTGTTTGCAATTTCTCCATTAATTCCAGACAAAGATTTTTTTTCTCCCTGATCTTGCCTGTCTCC
>JBHIDF010000056.1:0-4546 GCA_046759945.1 Nitrosopumilaceae archaeon | reverse complement strand
CTTTAACAATCCAGCAGATTTTGCTACAAGAGACGACACAAAGATTGCTATAGAGACCAGTACTATCATCCCAGAAGGTGCTATGTTGAAGACATAAGATGCAAGTATGCCTGTAATCACTGAGAAAATTGCAAAAGAAATCGAAAGGATTGCAGTCTGTTTGAAGCTACGTCCTAACATTATCGCAGTTACGTTTGGCACTACAAACAGAGCAGATATTAACAGAATTCCTACAAGTTGTATCGAAGTTACTACGGTGATTCCTGCAACAAGTATGATGAGATAATTTATCTTCTCTACTGGAATCCCACTAACTTTGGCTTGTTCTTCATTAAAGGTGGTGTACACCAGCTCCCTGTATAACAATAAAATCACGATTAGAATAGCACCTGTGAGACCCAAAATCAAAATCGTATCTTCTACACTAACGAGCAAAATGCTACCAAATAGAAGACTGAATATATCCACCGTAAATCCTCCTGATAAACTAATTAGAACTACTCCCACTGCAATTCCAGAAGAAAGCAAAATTCCAACGGTGGCATCACCTGATATCTGAAACTTTTGTCTTACTTTTGCAAGTCCCAATGCACTTCCTATCGCAACCGTATAAGCGATCCACATTGGATAGAACCCGAGAAATAATCCTGCTGCTATACCACCAAATGCAGAATGGGCTAGAGCGTCTCCAAAAAGAGAATGACGTCTAAGTACTAAAAACAATCCCACTACAGAGCAAATCAATGCAATAGCTATTCCCGATACAATAGCTCTTTGCATGAAACCATAAGAAAGGATCTCAAAGAACATGTTAGTTTTAGTGCTGGTGCATATGCATTTGCATCGAAGACTCTGAATATTGTTTTAGCAAATTCTCATTGCCGAAAAACTTGTCTGATATTCCGTGGAAGAATAGCGTTCTGTTAAGACACGCAACCTTGTTAGCTGTTTTGGCTACTGCATCCAAGTCATGCGAGGACCAAATTATCGTGATATTTTCATTCTTATTTAGCTCACGTAGAATTTCGTAAAACAGTTCCTTGTTTTGTGAATCTATCCCAGTGACTGGTTCATCTAGGATTAAGATCTTTGGATTATTAACGAGAGCTTTTGCTATGAATACTCGTTGAAGTTGACCACCTGACAGATCACCAATTCTTCTGTGAGCAAGCTCATGAACCCAGACTTGCTGGAGTATCTTTTCTACCTTATCACCATTCTCGTTATTTTTTTCTAAGGCCACTTGTACGACCTCCCTCACCGTTGCGGGAAAATTCTTCTCAAATACTGGTCTTTGTGGAACAAATCCGATTTCGGAAAGATGCTGTGTTGACTTTCGTATGTTTTTACCGAAAAAGCTAATTTCACCTCTGTAATTTTGGATCAATCCAAGCATACATCTAAAAAGCGTCGTCTTGCCTGCCCCGTTTGGTCCTATTATTCCTAAAAAGTCCCGCTGATTTATTGAAAAATTAACCTCTTGTAGCGCCACTATCCCCTCATAATCAACCGTTAGATCCTTGATCTCTACTAATTTCATGAACATAATGCCTCCTTCAGATTTGCAACATTCTTTTGCATCTTCTCAATGTAGCTAGTGCTTTCGTCTCCAATCTCAATTGGGTCTAGAACTAAAACTCTTGCTCCTATTTCATCTGCAATGACTTTAGACAATCTCGAGTCAATCGCTTCTTCTGTAAAAACAACAACAAATCCTAAGGTTTTTGAATCTTGAATTATTTTTTCTAGGGTCTGTGGAGTTACTTCTTCGTGTTGATCTTTACCACTAATGATCGTATGCTGAGTCAAACCATATTCATTTGCGAAGTAAGAAAACGCGTTGTGAAAAGCAAGAAAGTCTTTTCTGTCACATTGTGAAATTTCCGTCCTAATCTTTTCATCAAGTTTGGAAAGTTTAGTGATGTAATCGTTTGCATTTTTTTCATAATATCCTGCATTTTCTGGGTCGATCGTCTTTAGGTTAAGTGCAATAGTCTTGACTTGCATTTTTGCGAAATTAGGATTTAACCAGATGTGTGGATCTTTGGATGTTGCATGGTGATCATCTTCATTACGATCGAGTGTACCACTTTGTAGTAAAATGGCGCTGCTAGTATCTACAATTACTGCCTTAGAACCAGCCGAAATAAGGTCATCAAGCCATGTTTCAAAACCAGCGCCGTTCACTACTACTAGATCAGCTTGCTGAATTTTTTGAAGGTCTCGTATTGAAGGCTCCCAGTCATGTGGCTCAATTCCGAATGGCACTATAGAAAAAACTTCAACTCTTTCTTTTCCGATCTCTTTTGTGAATTCATAAAGAGGATAGAAGGATGTAAGTACAATTTTCTGGTCACTCTCAAAACCAAGTACATCTTTATTCTGATCTGAATTCCAAATCAGAAGAGAGGCAAGTGGGATGATTATTGCTATAGCTAAGATTGCAACATTGGTAACTCTACCCAATATCTAAGCAAGGAATAAGTTATTAATAAATCTAGGAAAAATTAATAATATTTATGACTAAACTTATAAGATATTTAATAATATCCTTTGTATGCCTATAGTCTCAATCTCATTAAACAGCGAAATTTTGTCCGAACTAGATACTCTGCAACGAACCATGGGATTTTCTGGACGGTCAGAAGCAATTAGGGCTGGGATTCGAAGCTTCATTTCTGATGAAAAACAGAAAAATCAACTTGCAGGATCGGTAAACGCAATTTTGCTTGTGGTTCATAGCGATGAGTTTGATAGTGTTGTGACTGGCATTAAGCAAAATTTTGAGGACCTAATCACGACTCACCTTCACAGCAAAATAGAGGGAGAAAAATGTGTAGAACTCTTTTTGCTAAGCGGTAATGCTGACCAAGTAGGCACAATAACAAGAGACTTTCAAATAAACAAGAAAATGGATACTGTAAAGCTTGTCACACTATGATCATGAACAAGTGGTGTTCAGTAAATAGGAAGCAGGACTGATTTTTATTCATGAGGAAATTTGAATATATGAGAGATTGATTATTCGTTATTCTTTACCAACTCGGGAAAAATAGCAAACTAGAAAGTGTTTTCGTTTAATATTAGTGTCAATAACGCAGCGCGAGTATCCTTTCCGTATTGCGCTTGTTCAAAGTATTTTGCGTGTTTTGTTTTATCCACATCGGTGGAGATTTCGTCAAGACGAGGTAACGGGTGTAGTATTATGGAATCATCTTTCATCTTTTTCAAAAGATCCAGACCAATCTTGTAACTACCTCGAACCTTAACATATTCTTCCTCATCAGGAAATCTTTCTTTTTGTATTCTCGTTACATATAGTACGTCAAATTCGTCTATGTTTTCCTCAAGATGAGTTGATTCCTTGTATGAAAGTCGTTTCTTTATCTCGTAAGTAGAGTCAGATCTAACTTTTAGAGACTCGGGAGAAATTAGGTGTACATCTACTTTGTAATTTCCTAAGGCATACAAAAGGGAATATACTGTTCTACCATACTTCAAATCGCCCACGATGCCGATTTTTAAGCCGTCAATCTTTTTCTTTTCTTTTTTAATTGTAAATAGATCTTGAATGGCCTGTGTAGGGTGTTCTTCGGTTCCACTACCTCCGTTGATCAGTGGCTTTGGTGATATCTCTGCAGCAAATCTACTAGATCCATCAAGAGGATGTCTTAAAACAAGAACATCTGAATAAAGTGACATTATGTTTACAGTGTCAGCAAGACTCTCGCCTTTTTTTGTTGATGAAGATGATGCGTCAGCTATTCCTATTGATGTTCCACCAAGCGAGGCCATAGCGGCCTGAAAGCTTAATCGTGTTCTTGTGCTTGGTTCAAAAAAAAGATAACCCAAAGTCTTTCCACGAGCAAGTTCTCGTCGTTCATTTGGATTCATCTGCAATATCTTGTCGGTAGCAGAAAAAACCGTTTCAAGTTTTTCTCTGTTAAAATCACGAATTGAGATTATGTCGGTTTGAAAAAAGTCATTCATTTCATTCAATGATATATACCACTGTATATACAAATTATTCCAATGTCAGAGCATGATCTTATAGTAAGAAGGATTAGAGATGGGACAGTTATCGATCATCTTGAGGCTGGCAAAGGTCTTCAAGTTCTAAACGCACTTGGCATAGACGGAAGTGACGGTAACGTAATAACCATAGCACTTAACGTCCCCAGCGCAAAAATATCGAAAAAGGACATCATAAAGGTAGAAAATCGATACCTAAAAGATGACGACACCAACAAGTTGGCTCTGATTGCACCAAAGGCTACAGTGAATATAATTAAGGACTATAAGCTTGTAGAAAAAAGGCGTGTCTCTCTTCCAAACAAAATTGAGAGGATCTTTAGATGTTCAAACCCCGATTGTGTATCAAATAGTAATGAAGACATTGAATCTATAATGGATGTGGTGGATAAGGGAGGGCTCATTCTTCGATGTAAGTATTGTACAAGAATTCTCAATGTTAACGAGTTGAAGTATTACTGAGATGAGATGAAACTGTAAAAGTGGATAAGATTTACAATTAATTTTTAGTCCT
>JBHIDF010000055.1:0-4568 GCA_046759945.1 Nitrosopumilaceae archaeon | reverse complement strand
ATAAACGCAGTAATTCCACCTTGGGGTTCATCCAGAAATCCTGTCGATATTGTGGGTGATGCAGATTTTAACAGGTTCGATAACGTGTTAAACGAAGTTCTTGGGCACAAAAACGTAGGATCGGTGATAACAATGTGTACTCCGTCTGCAACACTAGATTATGACAAACTTGCAGAAGTAATAGTAAAAGTATCAGCAAAGTACAACAAGACAATACTTGCAAGCCTAATGGGTCTTGATGAAGGAATCAAGAACAAAGAGATCCTCGCGGAAGGCGGCGTTCCTCATTATACATATGCAGAGGGGGCAATACGTGCACTATACGCAATGCTGAAGTTTTTAGACTGGACTAGAACACCTTCTGGGGAAATTCAAAAATTTACTGTGGACAAAAACAAGGTTAAGGAAGTATTTGAAAGGGTGAAGGCAGAAGGAAGGAAAAATCTACTTGAGGAGGAGGGACAAGAAGTTTTGCGAGCGTACGGATTTCCACTTCCGAAGAGCATACTGGCAAAGACTCAGAATGAAGCTGTGGAGTGTGCAAGAGAATGTGGTTATCCAGTCGTGATGAAAATAGCTTCACCTCAAATCATACACAAATCAGATGCAGGAGGTGTTAAGGTAGGACTCAAAAATGATAGTGAGGTAGAATCTGCGTTTAAGGACATAGTAGAGAACGCAAAGAAGTACGACAAAAAAGCGGTCATTAAAGGTGTATTGATACAGGAAATGGTCAAAGGCGGCAAGGAAACAATCATCGGTTCAAAACAGGAACCAGGTTTTGGTTCTCTGGTGATGTTAGGTATGGGAGGGATTTACGTGGAAGTTTTAAAAGATGTTACATTTAGGCTAGCTCCCGTTAGCGACCGAGAAGCAAATGATATGATCGCATCAATAAGAACTAAGAAAATTCTGGAAGGTGTACGTGGAGAAAAACCTTCCGATACTGCAAAACTGTCAGAGTGCATCCAAAGAGTATCGCAGCTAGTAGATGATTTTAAAGAAATCAAAGAGCTTGACATGAATCCAGTTTTGGTTATGGAAAAAGGTAAGGGATGCAAAGCTCTTGATGTAAGAATAGGTCTTGCGTAATACACTAAAACCAGTTACAGAAAGCTTCTAGGATTTTTATACTACATGAAGGGAGACAAAGCATGCCTATTAGGACGGGCGAAGAATACATACAGAGTCTTAGAGGTAGGAATCTGAAAGTTTATCTTTTTGGAGAGCTTGTCAAGGACCCCGTCGACCATCCTATGATTCGTCCTTCTATCAATGCTGTTGCAGAAACTTATGATCTTGCAGTTAGAGAAGAGGATCTTGCAACTGCCAAGTCTTCGATAACGGGCAAGAGGGTCAATAGGTTCTTGCACATAGTGGAGAGTGCTGAGGATCTTGTGCTTCAAAACAAGATGCAAAGGAAAATGGGTCAAAACACCGGTACGTGTTTTCAGCGCTGTGTAGGCATGGATGCAATAAACTCACTTCATTCTGTTACTTATGAAATGGATGAAAAATACAAGACAAATTATCATAAAAGATTGCTAGACTTCATCAAGATGGTTCAGACTGAAAACCTCATAATTGGCGGCGCAATGACGGACCCGAAAGGTGATAGAAGTAAGGGTCCTCATGAACAAGAAGATCCTGACATGTTTCTACACGTAGTGGAAAAAAACGATAAAGGGCTCATCATAAATGGTGCTAAAGCACACCAAACGGGTTGTATCAATTCGCACTGGATTATCGTAATGCCAACCATGAGACTCGCTGAAGCAGATGCAGACTTTGCTGTGGTTGGAGCCGTTCCTGCTGATGCACCTGGAATTACGTACATCTACGGACGTCAGTCATGTGATACCAGAAGCATGGAAGAAGGTGATCTCGATGCTGGAAATGCAAAGTATTCAGGACAGGAAGCTATGATGATTTTTGATCACGTGTTTATTCCGTGGGAAAGAGTTTTCATGAACGGAGAGTATGAATTTGCTTCTATGCTAGTAGAGAGATTTACCTGCTATCATAGGAGAAGTTATGTTTGCAAGACTGGTCTTGGTGATGTTTTAATCGGTGCAGCTGCAACGATCGCCGACTACAATGGAGTACCTAACGTGTCTCACATCAAAGATAAACTTGTAGAAATGACTCACCTCAACGAATCGATCTATGCTGCAGGAATAGCCTCTTCATATCAGGCTCGTCCATTAAAATCTGGAGTTTGGCTAAATGATGATATGTTAGCTAATGTTTGTAAGCATAATGTGACAAGATTCCCGTACGAGTTAGGAAGAATGGCTCAGGATATTGCTGGAGGACTGATGGTAACTCTTCCATCCGAAAAAGATTTCAGAAATCCAGAAACAGGTCCTTTACTACGAAAGTATCTTCGTGGAAGAAAAGGTGTAGATGTTGAAAACAGAATGAAGATTTTACGACTAATAGAAAATATGACTATGGGAAGAAACGCGGTAGGATACTTGACTGAATCAATGCATGGAGCAGGTTCTCCTCAGGCCCAAAGAATTCAGATTGCAAGACAGATGCAACTCGGATACAAAAGGAAACTGGCAAAAAATCTGGCTAGTATAAAAGATGACGAGGAAGAACCACGTGAACACTCAGAGTACTTCCAACGTGTGTTCAAGATCGGCAAGTACGAGAATAGCTAGTTTCTTAAATCAAGAAAACTAATCATCTTTCTTTTCTGAACCTTTTGAATCTAAATCCCTACCCATTTCATCAGTTTTAGTGTATTCATTATCTTGCATGCTAAAGGAATCGGGTAAGAGGGACTGGTCCTTATCGATCTCCAGATCTGAGGTACTCGGCTGATCTCCGAACTGAACAGTACTTGGCTTTTTTCTACTTTTGCTCACTTGTCTGAAGATCATAATTCCAACGATGACTGCAATTATGATATAATTTATCGGTGGAGTTAGAATTCTTGTAACAAATCCTATCTGAGGAATTATAGAGACTACTTTCCCAATGTATTCTTCATCCGTTACGGGAAAATCTGTACCAGGAATTGAAGCTGGATTAGCATCTCCCTTTGTTTTTATTGTATATGGATCATCATTGATAATATCAACAACTCGATGAACTATGACTCTATCGTGACCTGATGGTCTATCGAAAACTATGATGTCTCCCTTTTTGATGTCTTCGAATGGTTCATTACCTTGCACCACAAGTACATCAAAAACGTTAAGCTCTGGTTCCATACTACCGCTTGAAACCACATAAAATGGATTTTCTGTTCCGAACGCAACCCTTAGGCCTGTCCAAATTATAATAACGCCAAGAATAACGATTAGGACGTCCTTTCCAATTCTGTAAAAAGCCGAACGTTTCTTCAAATTACTCTCTGTCCTTTTTATTCATAAGATAAACTTTGCCTAGCAGTTTTAAGTTCTAGAGTTTTCCGCCACAGCTTTCACAAAACTTTGAATCTGGCTTATTTTCAAAACTGCAATTGGCACACTTTGAGCTCACTGTTTGCGCGGACATTTCGCCTAGGAGAATTATTTCACCTACTTTCTTTATCTCTTCCCACTTTATTGTGGTATCGTTACCATCATTTTTCGTAACGACAACAACTAATTGCCCTGATTGAGCTCCCACAGATTTTACGGTGCCAATTTTTCGTGCGTCAGGGCCATAAACTGCCATACCAATTACAGAGCTAAAACTGTCTTCTAAAGTTGGTTGTTCGGCTTGGTACGGAGTCGTGGGTATCATTTCAGGAAGGATGAATTCTGTTTGAGATTGGGTTGATTGTGGACGCTGGGTTATCTCGGCAGCAAATGGATTATCTGAAACCCGTTCTGCTATCGTATTCTGTTTTGCAAAACCTACTTCACCAGCTTCATCTGGCTTCTTGAAGTTTCTATATTCAGCAATCACAGAAGCGCAAGATCCGCAGATATACTGACCCTTTTCTGAAAGAATCAAGTTATCAGCGACTACTTCGTTTGGAGTTTGATAATCAATTCTAGGCGAACCCTCGAAATCCTTTTCACATGTGTTGCAATGGTATTTTGAAATCTTTTCCGTCTCAATTCTTCCTATTGGCGCCAAAAAGAGATCTGGCCCCCCCAAGTTTCCTTTTCTTTGTTGATCATCTGTTACTGATGCCATAATATAACCTCCAGAACCCCGCAACTTCTTCGTACGTAAATCTGAACTCATCCTCTAGCTTTAACTTGAATCTATTTTATGTATGTATCATAGTTAGCTAAAAAATTAATCCGTTATTTAGTAACTAAATTGATATTTTAAACACATCAAAAATTTTGTCCAGAAACAACTTGAATGGAAACTATAGGCGTCTATGAGACACCTCAACCATTTGGTGAACATATTTAGGTCCCATGTAATGAATTCTTTTTGATAAAAATGGCAAACACCAAGGCAATCGATGTAAAGAGCTGGCAGACCGAAGTAATGGAATCTCAATTGCCTGTATTTGTAGACTTTTGGGCAGAGTGGTGTGGTCCTTGTAGGATGGTTTCACCTGTGGTAGAAGAACTGTCAGATGATTACAAAGGAAAAGTGAACTTTGTCAA
>JBHIDF010000054.1:0-4595 GCA_046759945.1 Nitrosopumilaceae archaeon | reverse complement strand
TTCTTTAGTTCTTTTGAACGAACTATTGAGATATCATTCAAGATTTGCTTATTTTTGTTAAAATCAGTGCCAAAGCTTTCTTTGTGGGTAGCTAAAATCTCCATACTGAGTCGTTTTATTCTATCCACTTAGCCGCTATGAAACTTGGGTTTTTTATACCTATATACCCAGATATTGTTTGCAGTTCTGTTCAAGTTCTTTTGATAGCTCATCATAGGGTGTAGCTAGAATCTTTGAAGCACAAAAAACTACGCTTGGTATGAAACTGATTTGTGCATTTTTAAATCCAAAGCATCGTGAAAACCTTACAGGTCCATCCGTTTCTACAAGGATCTTATCAGGATTAGCTTCGGAAAGTAAGACCTGTTTATCTCTAGAATAAACCATCACGGGTCCAAAGGAAGCATAACAACCCAAGTCCATTGCATTCTGTAACTGTTTTTTGCTCCCATCAAACCAATGTAAAAGAACTCCAGGAATTCTATAGGAAGGTAAAACGGATAGAATTTCATCCAAACTTCTTCTTGAATGAATTGAAACAGATTTTTTTAGTTCTTCAGCTAATGACAAGAAGACACGAAATACATTTTCTTGTCTTTTAAGAGAATCAATATCATCAGTATACGTATTATCTAATCCAATCTCCCCGATGCCAGATATCTCCTTTGGATGTTTCCTGATTAGCTCTGTGACAGGTTCCACATTTTCTGAGGCTTTTTTAGGATGTATTCCTAGGAAGGGCAAAACCAGTTTACTTTTCTTGGCAAGCTCAAGTGTTTTTTGGCTGCTTTGAAAATCCATCGACACGCAACATGCGCGAATTTTCATCTTCTCCATCGTAATAAGGATGTGCGGAATGTCTCTGGAATATTCGGGGTCAGATAGATGAATATGAGCGTCGGTAAGCCACGTCATGATTGCATTTTGCCGATTTCTCCTTAAAATAGTCTGCAGAAATCGATTACGGCGTGGTATTTTTTCTACTTGAATTCTTTTATCAAGATTAGGAAAAGTCACGTTATGAGAACTTCAGAGTTTGGTCTTTCTGCCATGTATCGTATCTTAAAGAAAGCGGGAGCGGAACGCGTAAGTGATGAGTCAGCAGATGAACTAAGAAGAATACTAGAAGAGATCGGGATCGCAATAGCTAAAAGCGCTGTAGAGATGTCAAGCCACGCAGGAAGAAAGACCGTAAAAGCCGAAGATGTTAAACTTGCTGCAAAACCATTTGCAAAATTTTGAACTAAAGGGTTTAATTGCTGTTTATTGACTTTTTTGACTGCGGTGAGGTGGCAGAGTGGTTATGCGTTCGCCTGCAGAGCGATTCTATATGGGTTCAAATCCCATCCTCACCTTTGTCAGTTTAAGAATTGATCATCGAGATTCCTGATAATACAATTACCCACTTCTCTAAATAGATGAGAACTTAGACATGCCCGTTTGACAGGTCGCTCATCAAACAGTTTGCTAGAATACATACCAGGTTCTCATAATATTTTACTTCAAGTTTCTAACAGTAAACCCCTTGAAGGATTTGCAGAAAACATACGTACTAGCATTAAAGAATATGCTGAAATTGGAAAAAGTGAAGTGGAAAAGGGACATAATTTTCTCCATTGGGTCCTCACAAGAGTATTTGAAGCAACTGAAGATGATGCCGCTGATGCTATACTTGATGGGCCGAATGACTTAGGCATTGATGCATACCTGCCTGTTGATTTTTCTGAGGACAGGATACGGCTATTCCAGTCAAAGTATGGATCATCTCACTCTGACGAAGCCATTGCCAAATTCAAAGAAGACGTCAAAAGGTTGCTCGATAAAGACGTCAAAAAAATGCGTCCAGAGCTTGCTAACCTAGTTACTCAAATAAAGGAAAAAAAACTAAAGATAGAATGTTGCTACGTAACGGATCAGCAAGTTGGCTACAAGAATGAGGATTCGTTTGAGGTTTGTGATATTGATGAATTCATTCAAAGGCTCTGGGATAGGATAAAAAAACCTGCAGTAGGTAAAAAATCTAAAATTAAACTCGTAAAAAAAATAACATTTCAAAATACAATTCTGGGTATTTTGAAACTGCGAGAACTGACTGATTTTGTAACAAAGAATCGTGATTATGTATTTGAGTCCAACATACGACAATGGATGCAATTCAAAACTTCAGTAAACAAAGGGTTACGAGAGACGCTTCAAGTATCACCTAGTAAATTCTTCTACTACAATAACGGAATTACAATAGTAGTTAGTAACTTTGAAGAACAAGAAGATAATACTCTGTTACTTCTTGCTCCCCAAATAGTCAACGGTGCTCAAACGTCCAACGCTATCTTAGATCATGCAAGGCGAACGCATAACTTGGATGGTAATATAACTGTCACCATAATAAAAGCAGATGATGAAGACGATCAAAATAATATAACGAGATATAGAAACTCTCAGAATTCCGTTAGAGGAAAAGATCTTGTTTCTTTAATGGATTTCCACAAATCAATCAAGTCACAAATGCAGAATTTGGGATATTTTTACGAAATTCAAGCTGGATCTTTTGATAGTAAATCAAAATCACAACAGAGTGAGTTTAAAGGAGACCCATTGTACAACAAGTATCTACCAGAAAATCACAAGAAAGTAATCGTCGCGAAGGATGCAATACAAGTGCTCGTTGCTGGTATTGAACAACGTCCAACAGAAGCTTACAGCTCTCCTGCCCAGTTTTTGCCACGAGGTAGGAAATACGACGATGTCTTCAATGAAAAACTAAGAGATGACTACAGGCTGTTACTGTATCCTTACCTTCTAAAGGAATATGCCAAAAAAGCCCTCAACTATGGAAAAAAAGGTGGTCACAAGACCAAAAGATATGCTACGCTATTCTTTGTTGCCGCGTACTTTAGGTTATTACATAAGAACATTTTACTCACCAAAGGAGATTTCAAAGAGGACATTTCTAAACTTGAACCCTTATTCAAGAGCATTAAACTGAACCAGAGAATTTTGAAACTCACCGATGTTATCGTGACAAAGTTTCTAGAAGATACAGTAGTAGATGACGAAATCGAACTCGCAAACACAAAACACAACTTCTTCTCTCAACACGTCTGGAAAGACCATATGAAACGAGTTCTTGATAAGAAGATAAAACAAGAGGAAGAAGAAGTCAATAGCATCAAAAAAATAGTTCAAAGTATTTCCTAAATCTACTTTAACCTAATCGGTAGAATGGTGACCAAAGTGTTTCTTGCAGGAGGTTCACATATGGCCATCCAGTCTACCTTGTTTTTCACTAGTTATACTAGTATTTAACAAGGCTAGAACATACAAAAATTATCCTAGTGTTGTCAAGTCACCATTTGCCAAAATGATTTTTATTACGAAAATTTAGGATAAAATATACTTGGTCAACGATAAGACCTGTTCACTTTGTAATGGTCCCATAGATCACAAGTATCTTCCTATGGAAAATTGGAGGATGGAGGGAGTGTTGTGCGGTAAATGCTATTCAAAGAAGATTAGTGAGTACTATCCTGGATCACATGAGAGAGTGAACAAATCGTAAGTATTGAAATGAGATTTTCTATATCTCGTTAATCCCTTTTCTTGTACTTGTTTGCATTAAGACAGTTCCATGCTAATGCATCTTCCTTAACTTCTTGTTCTTGTAGAAATTTAATATCAGTTATGGTCTTTTTTTTCTTAAGAAGATTCACTTGGAAGCTCTCGAAGTTTTGGCATTGACAATCTTCAATCATACATGATGCTACCTCCTCATCATAATGATCTTCTAGAGGGTGTCCACAGTCACAGACAGCATCCCCTCTTGCATCCTTGCTAGTTTTTTTTGTATAAACTCCTAACCTGAGAAATGCCTCACCTTGGTGACCTTTTTTGAACCTCTCATAGTGTTTTGACTTTGTTAAAAATTTGAAAAATGACATGTTTTTAACAGGACGAGTGGATTCCCCTGCCAGGATAAACCAATAGTTATCGCCAGTTTCTACAAATCGTATTTTAATTGAATGATTTAACCACCAATGAACCACGTCCTGCCAAATTTTGATAGCTTTCTTTCGATCTGAAAAAAGTGGAACTATGTTCATTCGAAGATCATAGTATCGATACGCAACACCTAAAAAATTGTCAAACCAAGTAATGAAATGCTTTTCTGACAATATCACAAACCCAGCTATATGATAATTGCGTAACTATTCTTAAATACGCTTATATCGAAGTAATTCATTCTGACCATCATGGCTGGATATAGGACCAGTATGCAAATTGTAGCAGATCTTCTGAGAGTGACTGAAAATAGCGGTTTGACGGGAATTAAAACCACTTCCCTGCTAACTAAAGCAAACTTATCTCACTCGAGACTTAACAAATTTGTCGAAAACCTGACCGGAGCTGGTCTTATCAATAAAATCGAGTATGATGGGAAAAACACTTTCATAATTACTCCCAAGGGAAAACAATATCTGGAATCATACAAAAAATTCCAAAGTTTGGCAGATTCATTCGGTCTAGAACTCTAGAATCTACTTTTTGAATTTTTTCCTTCGTTCTCTAATACGCTCTTGCCTATTTTTTCGTGCACT
>JBHIDF010000053.1:0-4645 GCA_046759945.1 Nitrosopumilaceae archaeon | reverse complement strand
TTGGTTGATTTTGGCGCAACGGTTCCTATGTCCCAGTGATTCTGATCAAATACAACATTTTCCAAGTTAGTAATGGATTGAGCGGTAGCTGTAACACTAGTCTGTGTATTTTGCAAAACAATGTCAACGTTCGAGACCGGTGCTGTACCTGGATTAGAAACTTCAATTGTTATTTGGTTATTTTTTATTGAAGTAAGAAAAGGATCTACTGCTTTTAAAGTAACAAAGCTGTCTCCAGTTACTTTGAAGTTAAAATCAGAGAAGGCATTTCTTGTTCCTGATTCTCGAAGTCTTGAATAATCCACTTTAACAGTCCCTGGATATAGTCCGATGTCAACATCTTTGTCCACATTAACGAAGAAGGTTAACGCAAAGACATCTCCAGCAAGGGAATTTTCGTCATTGTCTGCAAGAATGAGAGCCCCTTGCCCATCAGCAGGTGAAAAACCAAAAGGTAGTGATAGTTGACCCCTTATACCAGTAATATCCTGGGTGCCCACGTTTGCCATAATTACGGTAAATGGTACGTTTTTGTCTCCTGGTTCCACCTCAATCTTTTCACCTTTTATGCCAAAGTAGGCATCAAGGAATTTTACGTCACCAAAGCCCTTCTCGAAAGGCGAACCAGCCGTAGCTTGTGCATGGGCCTCTGTTATAATAATTGGACTCATGATAAGTGCCGTAATCAATACAAGTATATCGGATCTTATCATACTGTTATTTCCATCCTCCTTGGTTCTTCTCCTTCAAAAGCACGACCATCTTTGAGGGTGATAATTCTGTCTACATCTCCGAACTGGTGTCTGTCGTGTGTTACTACAATGAATGTCTGACCTAGTTTCTTGGCCATTGATTTCATAAGTTGAACAATTGTCTCTGCAGTAACTGAATCCAAGTTACCAGTCGGTTCGTCAGCTAAAATCATGGATGGTTGGTTAATTAAGCCTCGGGCAACAGCTGCTCTCTGTGCTTCACCACCTGAAATCTTATTTGCACGCTTGTGAATTTGTTTTTCAAGACCAACTGTCCTTAACAACTTCATAGCATAGTCTATAGCATTTTCTTCAGTTCGTTGAATTAGTCTTGGCAGTGTAACATTTTCCAGAACTGTTAGATCAGCTAAAAGATTAGCAAACTGGAACACAAATCCTAATTTTAAATTTCTAAAAGCTGAAATCTCGTTATCGTCAAGAGTAGTAGTGTCCACTCCATCAATGAAGATTTTTCCATTGGTTGGGCGATCCAAAAGCCCAATCATATTTAACAATGTGGATTTGCCAGAACCAGAACTGCCTACAACCAAAAGGAACTCTCCTTTTTTAACTGAAAAAGAAACATTCCTCAGTGCATGAACTGCTGTTTCTTCCTCACCGTATATCTTATCCACGTCCTTAATTTCTAAAACTACATCAGACAGTCCTCATCGCCTCCACAGGTTGAAGTTTAGTTGCCCTGTATGCAGGATACAGCGAAGCCGCTATTGCTAATGTGAATGCCATCGCAGCAGTTTGTCCTATTTTTTCCCAATTATAGCTGACTTCCAAAGCGAGACTTCCTTCAAATTCCATTCTAGTCTCCTTTGCGTACGCAGTATAAGCCAATCCAGCGCCAGTTCCAACACCAGCACCTATAGCACCTATTATAATTCCCTGGAAGATGAAAAGAATGAGAATGTCTTTTCTCTTTGCGCCAATTGCTCGCATTATTCCTATTTCCCGTGTCTTGCTGTTTACCAACATCATCTGAATGGTCACGATAGCAAATCCTGATGACATCATTCCAAAGTAACCTATCATGTTGATCATAGCTATCCCGGATCTGAATCCACGTAAAGCTACTTCAGCAGATTCTTCTATGGTTTCTGCTTCAAAATCGTCGCTTGGAAAGGATCGCAAAAATAAATCTTTGACCTCTCCCGCCTTAGTTGGATCATTTAGTTTTACAAGAAAAGATCCAGTCTCACCATCTCTATCTAGCATATCACGTAACGTATCAATGTGAATTAGTGCATTGGGATCAACACCCTGTCCACCTGGTGAATAAGAGATTCCACTGACGATGAATCGCTTTACTTGATCTTGACCCCATCTGTCTACAACCTTTAGTTGTACGTTATCACCTACTTGAGCTCCTCCAAGATCACGTGCAACCCAGGAACCCAATACTATAGAATTTCTTGAAAATACGTATTGGCCATCACCTACCGTTTTATGAATTGTAGATGTTTGTATGTCTCTTAATGGATCCACACCTATGATGGAAATTCTAGTCTCTTCGTGTCTTTCACCAAATTTTGTAGCATTTATCGAACCGGTAGTTGTTAACCGAGGCGTTGCCGCCTCAACATAAGGAATTCTCTCAAACCAACTTACCACTGTGAGATCCGATTTATCGATGAAATCTTCCTCATCTGTTACATAGATGTCGCCAAACCTATAGTCTGTCATATCTCGAACTATCGCGTCATACAATCCTTGAAAGATTACAAAATTAACATGAATAACCAAAATTCCAATAGAAACAGCTAGTACGGCGCCGATAAGGCTCCCCCTCTTATTGGCAAGTATTCTCTTTGCCAAGTGAAGCCTGTAATCCACATAGTGTAAGGAATAGTCTGATATTTAATGTATATGCTGTTAATTCTTAATATATACGACATTTTTATTAATGATAAGTATTCTATTAATAGAAATTAAAGGAGATACATTAAGAATTGGACAAATTAGACATGCAAATTTTGAACATGTTGCTAGATAATTGTAGGGAGCCAGACAGGCAGATAGGCAAGAAAATAGGGATCTCGGGCGTCGCAGTAAAATCGAGAGTTCAAAAAATGCTAGAAAACAAGGTAATTGAGAAATTCGCCTTAAAAATAGAGCCTCCGGTACTGGGATACAATGTTCTCTATATTGTTGTATCAGGACAGGACCTAGCAGATATACTAAAGCAGGTAAAGCTGGTTGGCGAACCATTCTTCGTTGTTCCATGTGTGGGCGGTATAACAGTATGTAGTATTGTAATCAAAGAAAATGTAGAACAGAAAATAGAGTTAGCAAAAAATCTAATGAAGGACGTAAGGGTGCTTAGCATTTTCCAAGCTGAAAATCCTGGAATAAGATCGGATTTAACTAGAACTGATCTTGAGATAATCGATAAACTGATGGAGGATCCTCGCGCAAAAATTGAAGACATAGCTAGGTTGACAAGTCTTTCACCAAAGACAGTTACGCGATCACTTGAAAAGCTGCAAAAAGATGAAGCGGTTTTGTTTACTCTCATCTACGACCCTATGAAGTTGAAAGGGTACATTCCATATGCAATTTTAGTGTGGGTAAATGATGATCTCACGGAAACGTTAAAAAAATTGAAAGAGCAATTTTCAAATTCTTTTTTACAAAGGCCGTTTATAGCGAAAAATCAAATCGTCCTATTCATGTATAGTGATAATATTTTTAAAGTTGATGACATGACACGCCAAGTTCGACAAATTACTGGAGTTGTATCTGCAGACCTGTTCATCCCAAAGAAAATTACACTTCCTCAAAAATGGGTGACAGATACGATAGATTCTGCAAGAAGTTCAAAGAAACTTCATTTGATGTACCAAACGAGTTAAATGCCTAACTTTGCTAAACGGACAACGTTTTTCATGAAAAAGAAGAAAGTATACGACGGCAAGATTCTGTCTCTTAATATTTATGATCTTAAAATAAGAGGAAGAAGAGTGAAACGGGAAATAATTGAACACAGGGGAGCTGCTGCCATGCTTGCCTTCGAGGGTGATAAGGTGATACTTGTAAAACAACATCGTCTTCCACATCTAGACTATCCTCTAGAAATACCCGCAGGAACCTTAGAGAAGGGTGAGGATCCAAAAAAATGTGCTTTTCGTGAATTACAGGAAGAAACCGGCTATAAGGCCAAGAAAATGACGCCCCTAATATCCTATTATCCATCAGTAGGCTACAACACTGAGGTCATTCATTGCTATGTTGCTTCGGGTCTCAGGAAGGATAGTGATTTGAACCTGGATGAAGATGAAATCATGTCTGTGGTAAAAGTTGATTTTAAAAAGTTGTTAAAGATGATTTTAGCAGGTAAAATTATTGATTCAAAAACGATCTGTGCAGTATTAGTATACGCAATCAAGAAAAAGCTAGTATAGCTAGGATTTTTGGTAGACTGGTTTGACCAGATCAGAAACATCCGACCAGCTACGACCGATCCGTTCTATTGTATACACTAGATCTAAAAAGTCTAAGGGAATTTGTTTTTTTTGTTCCAGTGAGGAACGAATATTTGAAATTCGTTCTTGGTATTTTCTATGCAAAATTATAGCTTCTATTGCCAGTGATCTATTATTTTCTATGAATGCATTAATTGATTTTTGGTGTATGTCTTCAATTTCTCCTCCTAAGTTGTAAACTTTCTTAAGATCAATCTTCTGCAGCGAAACATTATGAATCAAATTCGCGAGCTCAACTACCGTATCGCCTGCTGTCTCGATCAAATTAGCTGCAACTCTATAATCCAAGACGTCGATATTCTCTAAATTAAATGCATTAGCTAATCGTTTATCTATCATTATACTTCGAATTAATCTGACTAACAAAAAGTACTGTCTGTCTATCTCATCATCTCTGTT
>JBHIDF010000052.1:0-4736 GCA_046759945.1 Nitrosopumilaceae archaeon | reverse complement strand
AAACCCAAATTTATACCCAAGATCAATACCCCATATTGGTATTTCTTAGAGTTGAGGGCTTATCTGCCGACTATATTACACAAAAAGGAATTCTTCATGCAATAGACGATGTGAATTTTTTCCTAGAAAAGGGGGAATCTATTGGTATTGCAGGCGAAAGCGCCTGTGGCAAAAGTACCTTGGGTCTTTCCATGGTGAGGATGCTTCAAGGGGGGAAGGTTGTATCCGGCGATGTTATGTTTGAGGACAAGTCAATCCTCAAAATATCAGAAGATGAGTTTAGCCGGAAACATCGATGGAAGGATATTGCCATGGTGTTTCAAGGGGCGATGAACTCTTTAGACCCCGTATATAGCATAGAGCAGCAATTTATTGAAGTCTTAAGACAGCACCATTTCAAAGATGATTTTTCAAAAACAATATCTGATGCTATAGAATCCGTTGGTCTAAACGAAAGCGTTCTTGGAAAATATCCACACGAGCTAAGCGGAGGTATGAAACAAAGAATTGTGATTGCCATGGCATTGTTACTAAAACCTAAATTTGTGATTGCAGATGAACCTACCACCGCCTTAGATGTTCTAGTGCAGGCTCAGATAATCAACCTGGTTAAAAAACTCAAAAAGAAAGGCATGTCAATCATGCTGATTACACATGATCTAGCAGTTTTGTCTGAGATAGCAGATAGAATAGGAGTGATGTATGCGGGCAAAATGATAGAGTTTGGCTCTGCAGAAGAAATTTACCAAAATCCAAAGCATCCGTACACACAAGCACTTTTAGAATCTATTCCTACGTTAAAAAGTAATAAAAGACCAAAATACATCAAAGGGAATCCTCCAAGCTTGATCAGTCCGCCGTCCGGATGTAGGTTTATTGATAGGTGTCCTGAGGCTATGGAAAAATGCAAAAAAGTTCCTCCGAGATTTAAAACTGAGTCGGGTGACGTTTTGTGTTGGCTCTATGAATAACTTCTAACGATGGGTAGACAAGAATCAATTATTCGTAAAATCTCAGTGCGAACCACTTTTTTATCTATTGATACCCATACTCTGTTCTTGCCAATAGCGAACGAAATAGTTTGTACTTTTTTTCTTTCCTCCCAAACAAACTCCACTGTTCCAAGTTGTTTGTCAAATGCTGCTTCCATGTCCGTTCGCATGGAGATGTGAGAAAATTGGTACTTTGTACTTTCTGCATTGAGCAATGGTTTCATTCTGTATCTCCGCTGATATGCTAAGAGTTTGCCGTTCCTTCCTATGACACCGATGAACCTTATGAACGGACTTATCCTTACAATAGAATTACAAATTTTTTGATAGTCTTTTTTCACCAATACGGTCCAGATGGCTGATTTCAGTTATTTTAAGAGTTATGATGTGAGAAATTTGTAAATTTATCTTTAATCCAGCTACTAAATTCTTATGATTAAATAGTCGTAGTTTTTTGTTTGACATGTGGATTTTTCGGCTCTTTTTCCGTTCGCTCCTGAAGTAGGTTACCTTGGTCTTACGGTGGTTAACTTTTTTGCCTCTCTGATCCCATTTGTTCCCCTTCCGTCATTTTTGCTTTTGGCTACGATGGCTGTTGGTGAACAATTCAACATGCATATTATGGTCTTACTTTTTGCAATATCTGCTACAATTGCAAAACAAATTATTTTCACAGCTAGCTATGGCGGAAGAAAAATAATTAAAGAAAAGACTCGGCAAAGATTGAAGCCGTTTGAAAGACTAGTGAAACGATACGGTGCATCCGCTGCATTTGTAGCTGCTGCAACTCCGGTGCCCGATGATTTAGTCTACGTACCATTAGGGCTTGCCAAGTACAATCCGCTAAAATTTTTTATTGCTACGTTTTCAGGAAAAATCGTTCTCAGTTATGTCATAGTTCTGCTTTCAAGGTCATTTGGGTTATCGTTCGTTGAACCAATGATTAAACAGGTTGATGACATAACTACTATCTACATAGGAATTGCGGTTTTTGCAGCTTTGATAACAATCGTCATTGTATTAATGCTCCGTCTTGATTGGGAAAAGATTTTGGGCAAAGTCGCACCCTGGACACTCGATCCAGACAAAGATAATGGAAGCTAACTGCTCAGATTAAAATTCCAGCGCTTATCGGTTGCCCTTTTTATTCCGATTCTTGGTCTGGTAATAATCTTGCTTCTGATTGAATTACCGTTGGTTATAAAAAGACTAGAAATTTTCGTAAGATCCTCCCCATATTGCTTTTTTGTAATTTGTAATGCCTGGGTGAGCTTGGCAGGTCCGTTAGTTAGATTCGAAGCAGACCCAATCTTTCTGTTCTTCTTCATAAGTTCGGTACCACGTTTTGGTTTCAACGCGCGTATAAGAACGGCTCCCGCTTCATAATCATCGCTTTTTGCTACTACGTTCATGCAGTAGTGCATCCCATATGTAAAATAGACATATGCCATTCCTACCTGACCAAACATTGCTTTGTTTCTTTTGGTCTCCCCTTGGTAGCCATGGCTTGCTGGGTCATCTTTGTATCTATAAGCTTCAGTTTCGATTATGATTCCCGTCATTATTCTTTGGCCAATCTTGCGAACCAATTGTTTGCCAAGTAAATCTTTAGCTACAAGTACCGTATCTCGCGCATAAAATTTTCTTGGTAACGTCTTCACTCAAAATCCCCTACCGGTTTTTTTAATCTTAGCAAGTGTTCTTACTAGACGTTTTATGTCTAGTTTGAAGTTGCGAAATAGTTTTGGATTATAAATTGTCGCGGCCGGATGAAATGTTATAAAATACAGGCGTTTGCCTTTTTTTACTATTTTACCGTGGTCCTTTGTAATGCCTTTTTCTCCTAACAGAGACGCATAAGCAGTGTTTCCGAGAATGCAAATTATTTTTGGTTTAATTAATTCGAGTTCTCTTGATAGATATTCACTGCACGAGTCCTTCTCTTGTTCGTTTGGTTGTCGATTATTGGGAGGCCGACATTTTACAACATTAGTTATGTAAACAGAATTCTTTGAGAGGCCAGCTTGTTCCAAGGCAACAGTCAGTTTTTTGCCTGCGGATCCAACAAAAGGTTCACCCTCACGGTCTTCGTTTCTGCCAGGGGCTTCGCCTACAAACATTATTTCTGCCTTGTAATTGCCCTTGCCTGGAACGGCATTTGTTCTTGTCTCACAAAGGTCACACTTTTCACATGAAATTACTTTTTTTCTTATCTTTTCAATTGACTGTAACATACTACGTTTGGACACCTTTGATGGTAGCAACTCCTCGTATTGTCGGTCCACCATTTCCCATTACCATAGATTGCATAGGATCGCCTTTCCCACAATTTGTGATAGGTCTTACTGTAAAGTCCTTCCCACAAGCATCTATAGAATTGAAAAATTCAGGCGCTATACCCATTACTATGACATCTCTAAGCAATTCAGTTGGTTCACCGTTTTCTATTTTTTGAGCAAATTGACACGATATGCTCCAGTTGTACCTCATCATGTCAATTGACGGTACTTTCATGTTAGAAATCAAGTATCCATTCTTCACTTCACTTATCATTTCTTGAGGATCCCAATCTCCTTTTTCTATGCATGTACATGCCATCCGTATGAGTGGCATAAACTTGTAAGAGGCAGCACGCATACTAGAATTTGGTCGTACGTTGAAAGTTTCTGCAGTTTCTCTGCTTTGCATGTGACTTTTTAAAACTCCTTTTTCAATCAGAGTTTTTTTAGCAGCTTCGACACCTTCATCATCGTACTTGTACCACCCAAGAGTTCCTTCAATTGTTGGGTCATCTATCACGGTCAAATTTTCGGAACCTATTTTTTCACCGAGTCTTCCTGCCCACCATGCACCACCTGCCCACGCCATTTCTTTTCCGATCACACGGTCTGCTTCAGATGGATGACCAAGAATTTCATGGGAAAGGAGAGCCACAAAATCAGGGTTCATAACAACTGTGGCTTTTTCTTCATGAGGAGCTTTTGCATCGATGAGTTCAGAAGCCTTCTGAGAAATAAATTCGGCGCTCTTCAAAACATCATCTTTCTTGGTAATCATTTCTGTCCCTCCTCTACCACCCTCGGTAATGTTTACTGATTGTGTCAATCCTGATTCATGAGCTGTTGCCATAAGATCTGCTGTGACGTCTGTAAAATTTTGACTGATTTTAGTCCCTTCGCTATTTATAAAAAATTTTGAAAAAACGCTGTATTCGATAGTTACATATGACTTGATGATTCTTTTTTTATCTCGAATTATTTTATCGCACTCAAAGCCAATGTTGATTAAATCATCGATAGTAGGAGTTTCTTGAACAGAGAAGTTTACCTTGAAGGTACGTGTTGGGATATCTGCGAGCTTGACCTTTTGCTTTTTGCGGGAGGCACTATGGGCGGTACTTTTCACTACATCTTGTACAGCGCGCTTTACATCCTCAAAAGACAAAGGATTTGATATTGAACAAAATCCCCATGCCCCCTCAGTAAGGACCCTTATACCCATACCATACTCGTCGAGGGAGCGAAAGTGTTCTATTTCACCGTCCTCTATTAGAAATCCGTTACTAAGTGTAGTCTCTGTTCGAACATCACAATACTGGCATCCATTTTCAAGAGAAAATTTTAAGGCCTTATCTGCATAATCCTCCAAGTAAGGCATCGACTTTCTAACTGTCAAATAACTTAACTCAAGATTGTTCTTCTACTTGATTTGCTGGGATAGTGAAAGTAAAAGTGGCACCACCAG
>JBHIDF010000051.1:0-4737 GCA_046759945.1 Nitrosopumilaceae archaeon | reverse complement strand
TCTCGCCTTTTTTTCTTTCAACTTGCAAACTAAAGGGAAAGGTCTTATTGTATAGTTTTTGTGCTATGTTCCAAACATCCATTTAAATAAAAATTCGTTATATTGATTCGAAATGAAAATTTCAAGAATTATTGTAGCTGGCACAACTAGCAGCGTAGGCAAAACATTGATAACTGTGGCTATAATTTATGGCATAAAAAAGGCCGGTTACTGCGTACAGCCATTCAAGGTGGGGCCTGATTACATAGACCCTAGCTATCTTTCTGCAGTTTCTGCTAGAGATGCAAGAAATTTAGATCCCTGGCTGATGGGTCAAAAGGAAGTTGTAGAGAGTTTTCTAAGAAATTCTGATTCGTGCTTTTCTGTGATTGAAGGTGTCATGGGATTTTATGATGGGTTTTCAGGGGACTCTAATTTTTCCAGCACTTTTCATGTAGCAAATCTTTTGAAATCTCCAGTAATACTTGTTTTGGATGCGAGTAAATCCGCAAGATCTGTAGCAGCAACAGCTTTAGGATTTATGAAATTTCAGAATAATTCTAGAATTGCAGGTTTTATTTTAAATAAAATAGGTAGTAAAAAGCACGAAGAAATCTGCAGACGAGCCCTGAAATCGTTGAGACTTCCTATATTTGGATCAATCCCTAAAGACTTTGAATTTAATCTTGAGTCAAGACACCTTGGATTAATACCAATTAAAGAACAAAAATTGCTTCAATCGAAAATACGAAAGATCGGTAGTACAATATCAGAATTTCTAAACATTGATAAGATAATTCAAATTAGCAGTAGCGCATTACCTCTTTCAAAAGTTTCCTCACAAAAATTTGTCAAACAAAAAATTACCATTGCCGTAGCATTGGATAATTCTTTTAATTTCTATTACACAGATAATCTTGACACCTTAAGAAGGTACGGTGCTAGAATTAAATTTTTTAGCCCTCTGCATGATTCTAAAATCCCACCATGTAATGGTGTCTACCTAGGGGGAGGATTTCCGGAAATTTTGGGTAAACCTTTGGAAAAGAACCAAAATATGAAAAAAAACATTCTAAAACTTGCTGAGGAAGGCTTTCCAATATATGCCGAATGTGGTGGCTTGATGTATCTTACAAAGTCGATCAGACAGGATTCAAACAAATTCAAAATGGTTGGACTCTACGATGCTGAAACCAGAATGCAAAAAAAACTTACGCTAAGCTACACAAAAGGAGAGGTAACGCATGACTGTATTATTTCAAATGTCGGTAAGACCGTTAGAGGGCACGAATTTCACTATTCAGATCTTGATTCTGTATCAAAGGATTCTAAGTTTGCCTACAGGCTTTCTATGGGTAAAGGCGTAAAAGGCAGGAAAGATGGATTAATGGAATATAACGTCCTTGCTTCGTACATGCATTTACATTTTGCAAGACCTGCTTTTGCAAAGCAATTTGTTAGGAGCTGCGTCAGGCATTCACGTAGATGAATTTTCTCTTATTAATTTAAAGAGAGCGTTGATTATAGCAGATGCACAAGGACTTCCACCTTTACGACCACTGTTTGTAATGTAAGGTGTGCTAAGTTTTTGAAGCTCTTCTTTTGATTCAGCTGCTGATACAAAGCCTACCGGAACTCCGATTACAAGGGCCGGTGCCGTTATCCTTTCTTTTATCATTTGTATAACCTCTAGAAGAGCTGTTGGAGAGTTACCTATCACTACCATCCCATCGTCCATATCTGAAGTTGACATACGCATAGAAGTTTGGGCACGTGTCTTGTTGAGTTTCCTAGCTTGGTTTACAATCTTGGGATCAGATATATTGCAGATTACTTTATTGCCAAAATCCTTGAGATTTTTTTTGTTGAATCCTCCTGCTACACCGTTTACGTCAACTATGATGTTGCAACCATTTTTTAAAGAATCTGTTCCTTTTTGGATTGCGTCCTTGTGAAATATCATCATGTTTTCTCTGGCAAAATCGAAATCAGCTGTTGCATGAATTACCCTTCTAACAACTGGCCACTCATATTTGTCATAAGAGTGATTACCAATTTCATTTTCTATAATTTCCATGCTCTTTTCCTCAATTGACTGACCTTTTTCAGTGATCAATTTCTACTTCCTTTGCTCTTTCTAGTATGAGATCAATCATCTTTTCATCAGTACCAAGATGTTTGGACACAAGAACGTTCTTCAAATTTGCTTTCTCAATTGCAGGATTGAGTTCTTCAAAAATATCTCTCTTTACGTGTGCCCCCTCATGCAAAAAATAGAGCATAACAATCAATACTTTTGGAGAATTTTTCACACAATTATTAATTCCTTGTTCAATGTTGGGTTCCTCAATTTCCAAGAAACAATGATTAACGTTTCTATATTTTGAAGTAAGACCTTCCATAACATATTTGATTGAAGTCTGAGCGTTAGGATCCTTGCTGCCGTGTCCTATAATTAAGATATCAATTTCCTTTTTGGGCAAGGATATTTTATTTTTTGAAATCACATCCTCGATCCTTTTATCAACAAGATCTATCATAGATTTATGTAGAGTCATTGGTTTTGAAACAGTAAATTTCACATTAGTTTTTGATTGTAGTTTTATGGCCGTAGTTACAGCTGCCTTGATTTTTTTTCCAGGATAAAGAAAATAGGGTACTATAGTAAGAGCCTCAATTCCTTGGCTGAGACATTTCTCAATCCCTTCTTCTATGAAGGGAGGAATTACTTCCAAAAAACAGTAGTTTGAAAAATGATAATTGCCTTTTTCCCTAACCTTTTGGCAAATGTAGCTTAGCTCACCCCGTACTTCTTTTTCTCTGCTTCCTCTGTCTATTATTAATAAACCCCTTTTCATTTTGAAATCCTTGCAATTGCTATCGTAAGATTTGGCGGGAATTTTTGTTTCTCAACTACGAGTTCGCCTCCTGAACTTTTCAAAGCAGAGGCTTCTGAAACACTGGGAGTCCCCTCAAAATTTTGAACGGTTTCTGAAGGATTTGGTATGCTGATTTTGACAAGCTCTTCTTTGTCATAGTATTCTATTGGAATGCCCATTTCTGCCGAAAGATCCTTCAATCCTTTAACATCTGCCTTTTTCTTTAGAGTAGTAAACCTTGCAATCGATTTCGTACTGAGTTTGAATTTTTTTAAACAAAAATTCAAACCTTCCCTAATTGTCTCCTTTGCAGTGTCCCAATGCAATCCTACACCTACCACCAAAGTAGGAGGTCTGTACACAACTGCATTTCTTGAGATTTTTTCATCCTCTATCAATCTATCAGAGATTATGAGAAACCCAGCGCAGGAGGAATTTCGGAGTTCATCTATTGTGTCATATACAGTCACATTTTTTGGAAGTTCCTTGGTCCACCAGTTTCTTTCTCCAGCGTCTTGGTATAAGCCAATTTTTTCTTCATTTACCATAAAGGCGCTGACCTTAGTAACCGTGCTATCGTCATCTATCTTCCAACCAAATTCTCTTCCTACAAGATCAACTGCGATAGTCTTGTTTACGTCAGCAGCCGTTGTAACTACTGGGGTAGCACCTAGTCTTCTTGCGATATCTTCCGCTAGCTTGTTTGCTCCTCCCAGATGTCCCGAGAGGGCGCTTATGACAAACTTTGCAGTGTCATCTATAACAATTACGGCTGGATCTGTTTTCTTATCTTTCATATGAGGTGAAATAAGCCTGATGACTGCGCCTAGCGAAAAAATGCACACCAATGCATCACTGGATTTGAAGAGTTTACCGATTGTTAATGTAGTTGAATCAGTAAACCATTCTACTTCCGGATTATTATCAGAAAATTTTGAAGGTGCGTATACTCTCCAATCTGAGAATAGTTTTTTTAAAGATAGAGCTATCTGGATGCCATTTTTTGTAATTGCCATAATCGAAACTTTTTCCACGTAACAAAATGTTTGAGGCTAAATAAAATTCCTTGTTACCTCGGATGCTTTCCTATAACGTTACCATCAAAATCAAACATGATTACTTCTACTTCCAAGTTATTTTCTGAATGATTTATCATGTGGTTATGTACCTGATGGCAGATGCTATCAAAGAACTGGTTTAATTTATTCTCGCTAACCATTTCTAAAACGTGTCTTGCAGTGTTTGCTTTCCTTATTTTTTCAACGATCTCTTCGCTCGCATTACACTTTTGTGCTATCCCTGCAAGAAATTTCATATCAACCTTTGAGCCTTTTACATGTGTCTGTTTTACTCCTGTAGCCATCTTGGCAAGTTTGCCTATAAAGCCAGCAACGTAGGCTTTTTTGATTTTCTTTTTTGCACATTGTTGGATAGCATAGCCAGAAAAATCTCCCATCTGGACAAAGCAATGATCTGGCAAGTCAATTATACGCATTGAAAATTCCTCACTTCTTCCTCCAGTTGATAAAACTACGGTATCATCACCCATCGTAACTGTGACATCGAGGCCTTGCCGTATCGAAGCAGTAAATGAGGCAGTTGAATAGGGGATTACAATCCCAGTAGTACCTAAAATTGAGATGCCGCCAACAATTCCTAGTCTTGGATTATCTGTTTTTAAAGCGAGTTCTTTTCCCATTGGAACCGAAATTACTATTCGAATGCCGTTTTTGTGAAGAAGATCATGGGCTACTTCTAAAACATTTTCATTTATCATTTTTTTTGGAGTTGGATTGATTGCAGCTGTGCCTATTTGTAATCCTAAACCAGGTTTTGTTACTTTGCCAACTCCTTCTCCCCCCTCTATCTCAATTTGGTT
>JBHIDF010000050.1:0-4744 GCA_046759945.1 Nitrosopumilaceae archaeon | reverse complement strand
TTAAGACAGAGCTAGAAATTGATGGGAAAATAAAATCTGTAACACTAATTACACATCTGACTAACACCATGCAGAGTTCATCTAAGATTGAGCTAAACATGGTGATAATCAAAACAGTTGTAAACTAAATTTTGAAAGTTGCAGAAATCAAAACATTATATCCCAAAGAGTGTATTTCCAGATTTTGATCTTAACAGGATTGCGTCTTCTGGAACATAATCATTTGGTTTAACAAGATAAGGGGTGTTATCGATTGATACCAAAAGAAATTTGTATCTGAAAATAATCCACTTTTCTTTTTCTGTTAAAAGTGATCTAACTTTTACCACAGGTGAGCTGAATTTGGTAGCAGAATTCTTTTTGCTGTCCCATACAGGATATGGATATTCAAATGGCACTCGGTTTTTTGCATAAAGCATGGTTGGGCGGTATGCTAACAACAACGCAATTGATATGTTTAATAATCCAACATATAGTCCGGATTGCTTGAGAAATTCTCTAGTATGCTCTAAGTAAGCTATTTGTTCTGAAACCGTTGCAGTCGAAAAGGAAGTTGGGTCCAGTGTTTCTTCCGTGATTGGAATATCAGTTGGAACAACCACTGTGAGAATAAGGATGGCACAACCAAGCGTAGAGATTAAGCAAGGTCCCAATCCCTCTTTTTTCATAGACAAGATAAACCACGCTGAAAGCCCTACAAGAACAAACTCGGTAAAAAAAATAACAAAGTGGGTTTGATATGTTATCCCAAAATAGGCAATTGAAAAGAGGGTTGCTGCAATAATGACATTAATTCCTAATCTGTGGTGTTTGTTTGACGTTTCGTTTTGCACTGCTACATAATAGATGGCAAGAAATAAAATTATTTTTGTATTGTTAAAATTTCAATGAATTACAGGGCAATCTAATAATAAAATGAATTTAATTTATCATTAATTCAGATATTTATCATAGCTTTTGCGCTTTTCAGAATCTGAAAGTACCTCATAAGCCTTATTGATTCTGGTCATCAAATCCTCAGTCTGATCTTTCATTTTGTCAGGGTGGAATTCTTTGGCAAGCTTTCTGAATCTATTCTTAATCTCATCTGGCGTGGCGTCTCTTTCTATACCGAGAATTTTGTAGTAGTCTGGCAGCTTAGAATTTAAGAAAGCTTCACGATATTCGTCCTCATATTTTTTTGATTTTCTACTTCCAAGATTTTCACTTTCTTCTCCCCCCCAATCCGAATGATATTTATCGTAATCACGATCCGTATCTGATACGTAAGTTCTTTCTTGTTTCTTTTTGACAAATATAGATTCACGAAACAAAAATAAGAATAATGCTGCGACAGATACAGAAACAGCTACAAATACAATTATCAAATCTTCATCTTGAAAGTATTCTGTGTACCCCCTGTAAGGAGTCTGAGATTCAATTTCTGAGCTCTGTGCGAAAGTAGGTGTGAAAAGGTACGCTGCAATTAGAAAGCCAATTAATAGATTCATCCTAGTCTATTGTGCCAACCCTAAATTTAATTTTCAGCAATTATAGGTTTTATGATTTTCTCATTTTGAATCTAGGAAATATCTTTCCTTTGATTTTGTTAGATGATGCCCCACAAAACATATCATAAAATGATATTCCGATAGTTTGTGCTTGTTCATCTATCTCTCTTATCAGTTCCAAATCTTGTTTGTCAGAAGCCTGTATCACGTATTCATCTACCTGTTGTAAGAACCTCTTTTCTGAGTCAAGCACGAAGGACCATATCAAGATTTGATCTTTACGGCCTAAATCGTGGGGATTAGACAAACGGCTAATAATTATTCAACTTAGAATACTGTGACGTCTCCAGGAGCAGGTTCCCTACGTTGAATTTTCTTGTGATGTTCGAAAAAATCCTTGTGATTAGCTTCTTGGTGTTTTCTTAGTTCCTCTATGGTTTCTAGCGTTTTATGACATAGGTAACACTTTGGTTTGTGCTCATCTATTATCGATATTACCAAATTCAAGCAGTATGTGGGGTCCACCTTACTAAAACCTTCTTTAGATGATTAATATTCTACTACAAAAAATTACAAGTGATTTCGTGTGCTTCGTGAATTAGTTAAGGAATCGAGAGCTCTTGAGCGAGCATTAGCGGGAGAAGACCTTTCGTACAATGATGGGATGGAGCTCATGCGCTATGATAACTTGTTTATGTTAGGTGCTGCTGCTGATATGCTAAGACAAAAGCTTGTCGGGCATACTGTGACTTTTGCGTCATCATATTACATGAACTACACTAACGTGTGTGCAGCAAGCTGTCAAATGTGCGCATTTTACAGAAAAGGAGGAGAAGACGATGCTTACACCCTAACGCCAGAAGATATCTCAAAAAAAGTTGGCATAGCAAAACAAATGGGAGCAACTGAAGTTCATATCGTAGGCGGTTTTCATCCCGATCTTCCACTAGAATATTATGAGGATATGATGAGAATCATTAAGAAAAATCATTCTGAATTAAACATCAAAGCATTTACTGCTGCTGAAATTTTCTACTTTTCAAAGCTAACAAAAAATTCTATAAAGGAAATACTTTCTAGACTCAAAGAAGCAGGACTAGATTCTATGCCTGGAGGCGGCGCAGAACTATTTCATCCTGAGATTCGAAAGCACATTGTAAGAGGTAAATGTTCAGGTCAGGAATGGCTTGATACGATTGAACAGGCACACGATCTTGGTATCAAAAGTAACGCAACCATGCTTTACGGCCACATTGAAAAGCCAGAACATGTAGTTGATCACTTGCTAAAGATAAGAGAATTACAAAAGAAGACACACGGATTCATCACCTTCATACCACTAAAATTTAGTCTAGATAACACTGAATTAGAAAAAAAAGGTCTCGTCCATCATGAATGTTCTGCAATATATGATCTACGGGTAATTGCCTTGTCGCGTCTTATTTTAGCAGACTATTTGAGCAATATTTCCGTTTACTGGGTTGCATATGGAAAAAAGTTAGCACAAATCGCTCTGTCTCACGGTGGAAACGATCTTGTTGGGACAGCATTTTCTGAGGAAATTTATCGTGCGGCAGGCAAACCCACCAACTCTTCTGTCTTAGAGCTTGCAAATATAGTAAAAGAGATCGATCGAACCCCCGCACAACGTGATACGTTTTTTAAAGTCTTGAAAATGTTATAGAACTTTACATACTATGAAGAGATGGTGATGCAGATCTATATAATTAAAGATAATAATTAGTTGAAAGTGACTTATCTAGAAGAGACTTGGATAGTCAAATGGCAAGGATATTAGTAGCTCATTCTGTAGAAAAAGCGTTATTGGAATTAGGTAATCCTGCATTCGAAAAGGTTAATGATGAATTGCTGAAAAACTATAATTGCTACCTATTTGATTGCTATGAGCATCCGGAATATCTAACTCATATCCTCAAGGAAGCCTATGAGGAATCTTTTCCGAAAATAATACAATCAATTCGGAAAAACCTTGGAGAGTACGTAACGCATAATAAAATCGAGCCTTTTCTCAACGAAGTAAACATATAAAAAATAAACTTTTAGGTTGCAGGTTTTTTTGTGACTTTTTTTACTCCTCCACCTTTTTGCTTTTTCCTAGCTCCAAAACTTATCAAAACAAGCAAGAATCCCATACCCCATAGAATTCCAAATAAGGTTGTTATGTCACCAGATTGTCGCTGTTCCTGTTCTAACAGAAATTTTTCTTCTTCTGTCATCCCTGTTACACCCGTTGGATAGATAGAATTTAGATATAAGGAACCTATTACCCCAACTGCAATCATAGCGAGCCCGCCAGATAACCATCTTTTATCAACTAACAAAATTATTCATGCACCCTTGTTGTCATGCAATTCTTAAGTCAAAATCAGAAATAAGTCCTTTCTTGGTGCCAAACTCAAAAAAACGTCTTATCGCACTTTCTCCTAGTATGCCCATATCAACTGTGGTGTCATTCACGTACATTTTTACAAATTTTTCAATCAGTGACTTTGGTTGACCTCTACTGTATTGCATTGCGTATTGAATACCATCTTCCATATGGTTTAGCCCATAGACGATTGACTCCTTCATGTAATTATCGAATTTCTTTATGATATCATTTCCCAAATGATTACTGATAACGTTAATTCCAAGTGGTAACGGAAGACCACCTGTAGAATCATTCCACCACGAACCTATGTCTAAGATCTTAGTAAGATTTTCTCTATCATACGTTATCTGAGTTTCATGTATGACTAGCCCTGCACCAACATCTTCACGCTTTACTGCTTCGGGGATATCGCTGAATCTCATTTCAACATAGTCAAATTTTCCAATCATAAGCTGCAAAAGTAAAAAGGCCGACGTTAATTTTCCGGGTATTGCAATTTTGGTTCTTTGCAATTCTTCCAAGCCCATCTCTCGTTTTGCTATTACGATTGGACCGTACCCTTTACCAAAGCTACCCCCACTACGCAATATCGTATAATTTGGAATGTGGGCGCAAGCATGCACCGATACGGCCGTTACATCAAGCTCGTGATTTAGTGCCTTTTGGTTGAGCTTTTCAATATCTTCCACGACATGATTTACAGTAAAGTCTAGTGATGGAATTTTCGCAGTTAGCATGCCATAGAACATGAACGCATCATCAGCATCAGGTGTATGTCCTAAAGAAATTTCCACGCCAGTTTTTCTTTGACTCTATTATAAAAATCAACGACGAGATGAAACTAGGAATGGCTTATCGATTA
>JBHIDF010000049.1:0-4761 GCA_046759945.1 Nitrosopumilaceae archaeon | reverse complement strand
CCTACCGACAAAGATGCTACAGGAAAACCACTTTCTGCTTCAATGAAAAGCACAATTGAGCGCCTTAGAACATGGGACAGTCGAAGCCAAGTGCATGAACCTGTAGATCGAAATTTCAGGCAGGCCTTCAGCGAACTTGACAGGCTAAAAGACAAGCTTGGAGTAGGTGATGCTGTGATAGAAAAAGCGGCTTACATTTACAGAAAAGCCTTAGAAAAAGGACTTGTTAGAGGCAGATCAATTTCTGCACTGATCGCGTCAGCCCTTTATGCAGCATGTCGTGATACGGAGACTCCGAGAACCCTAAAAGACATTGGTCATGCAAGTAACATCAAACGAAAAGACATTGCAAGATGCTACAGGCTTTTGATTCGGGAGCTCAGTCTGAATATGCCCGTTGTGAATCCTATAAAGTGCGTAGCGAGAATAGCAAGTAAGGCAGGACTTACAGAAAAGACCAAACGAAAAGCAATGCTAATTTTAAAAGATGCTGAGGAACAGAAGATCTCTGCGGGAAAGGATCCAATGGGTCTTGCTGCTGCAGCTCTTTATGTTGCGTGTGTGACTAACGGTGAAAACAAAACTCAAAGAGACGTAGCTGAGGCTGCAGGAGTAACTGAAGTGACAATTCGAAATAGGTACAAAGGTCTCAAAGTGGCACTACAGCTGTAAACTTTCTTCTTTTTTTGATTTCAAATAATTTAATAGCAATATTGTTACTGATAAAATTCCTGTAATCACTAACAGCACCTCAACAGTTTGTATCAATGAACTCGAAAAAGCCTTTGTTACAGAAATTTGGTTAATATCAGAAATGAAAAAAACATACGCGAAAACAAAAAAGTTTGTCGCCCAATGAACCAAAATTGCGGGAGCAAGTCCATGTCTAAAGTAGACCCAACCTATTATTGATCCACCAACAGAAGCTTGTGCAAATTTTCCAACACTCCAGGCTTCACCAGAAATTATGTGAGCAAGTCCGAAGAATATTCCGACGCCTATAATTAGAGCCAAAACAACTTTGTGACTTGTGACGTGAAGATTTTTGGATGGATTCCAAAGTGACCTCAAGAAGAATGAAAATGAACCTTTACGCGCAAATATTGCAAAGAGCGGAAGTCCGATCAGCATCAGACGAAATCCAACTTCTTCTATTATCGGAGCTAAAGTCATATCAAAGAATTGTATAAGCTTGTTTGGAAATTGAGGAGGTTCTGTAAATATGCCCACTTGTTCCTGAGCTAGGTCAATGACAACAGAAGCTATCACGAGGACCGAAAACCACGTTATCATACTTGCCATAGCATTATGTTTTCGGTCATGCCTTCCAGAACTCATTAATGATATGAGTAACTTCATGAAATTTCTTCTAGGTCCTATAAAACATATGGTGAATAAGATCAAGTAGGTGCACCATAAAACAATAAAGACATCGCCGAGCTCAAGTTGTAGCGGAAGCTCATAACTTATGCCTCCAAGAAATATGTTAAAGTCATCTAGAGGATATTCAAAATTTATTTCCTGTCCGATATCTGAATTAAAAACAACATAGGCCCCGATAGGGAAAGAAAAGATCATCAGAGCAAAAATTATCGAAACTAGGGCGGAATAAGGAATTGCAATAGCCTGAAGGGTCTTGTCATATTTTTGCAATGTTTTCTTATCTAATGGACTTCTATACTGGACTCTGAAAATCCCATCTTGACAAGGGTTTCTTTAATAGTATCTCGATGATCACCCTGAAGAATAATATAATCTTCCTTGGCAGCACCGCCGCACGCATAAGCAGACCTCAATTGTTTCACAATGCTTTTTGTGTCATTCATCTTGGGATCTAATCCTTCAATCATCGTACCCTTCTTTCTAAAACGTCTCTCCTCTAAACGCACAATAATTTTGAGATTATCTTTATCTAGTTCGCCACAGGCGCATAAATCTTCGGGGAGTCCGCAGGTGCTGCAGATTACTGCCATCCAAAACTACAAGATCGTCTTCCCTCTATTAAGCCTTGTCTACCTCCTAATAATCTAATTTAGTTTGAAAGAAAATTGGGAACTTTGTAAGTTTTTTACTTGGATCAGGGAATAAATTCTGTGTCAAGGATTCTTGCAAAAAAAGCAGTAGAAATGCTACTAAAAGGCGCAACTCTTGCTAGCGAACCTTGTCCTTATTGTAAAGGAGTTCGCGTTATGAAAGATGGTTATGCTCTTTGCGTAAGCTGTGGAAGAGAACCAGAAAAGAAAACAAAACCAGAAACCAAAGCAAAGTCAAAACCAAGTCAAGTTCCTAGCGCAACTCCTGTGACTAATTCAAGTTCAGCACTCGAAACACTCGAAAAGAAACTGAAAGCACTCACTAAAGAGTTAGACGGTGAAGCTGATCATAAAAAACAACAAGAGATTTTGAAATCCATAAACTCACTTGTGGAAATTATAGAAAAAATGAAGAATAAATGACGCAAAAGTTTTTATGTTTTCAAAAAAGGAGTCAAAATTAGTCATGAGCAGTAAGAAAAAAGGTGCACCACTACCAGCATCAAGTGCAGGGCTATTAAGATTCTTTGAAGACGAAACTAAAGGTTATCGCATAAGGCCTGAGATCGTAGTTAGTATACCAACTGGGCTTATTATTCTCTCGTGGCTTATGGATATATTTCTCGTACCATGATGAAATCTTCAGAAGACGTAACCCGTATCGCTAAACGATACAAGCTCACTTTAATCAATCCTTTTTCGTACTATCATTCTCTAAGTATTTCGATACTAATAGTATCAGCCCTTGTAGCAACAACTGTATTCGGCTATCTACAAAATGATGACCAGTTTTTTGTCATATTGGTATCTGTGATGGCCATACTTTTGGCAACTCAATACCTCGACTCTCTGTTCTCTCGAAGCAAAGAATATTCCAAGTCGGTGCACGTATCATTGTTCGGAAATATTCTTTGGTTGCTAACGACAGTAGGAGGATTGGTATCGTTTTCCCTCTTTTCTAAAACAGAACTTCTACCTGTCTATATAACGGCAGGCATGTTTCTCTTTGCAGGTTTTAGGATAGGAATTTTCACATCCGTGCTTGGAACCGGAATAGGAAAAGCATGGGCAGTCTGTTTTATTCAACCTTTTTTGATGTTCTTGGTCTTAGTTCCAGCATCTAATTGGGTACCGATGCTTACGGATTTGCAAGCTCTCACTTACGGTGGGGTCTTTTTAGCACTCGGAACAGCATGGTCCCTTTTGACAGACAGAGCTGGAAAGCCCAAAGTCCCAAGCACTCACAGATTTTTACAAGCTTATATTGCTGCTACATCGAATGACCGACCCACTGAAATGGAGTCGTTTATGGATGAACGTTCACAGCCATCCAAAGTATCAACATTCCAAATCAGGCTTTACACAAAAAATAATGATTTCAGACTAGTTTTACCAGATGTTCATCCTGGCCCCTTTCATCCAATAGGCGGAAGCAACGTTACGTACCTAATTTACAAAAATATGAATTCCTCGGCAATGGTACTTCACAGTGTCTCTGATCACTCTCTCAACTTACCATCAAAAAAACAAGTTGACCACTACATCGAAAGCTTAGCCAATAGTTCGGTCTCGTACCGAGGTCAAATGTGTACCATACCTGTAACTGTACAAGTAAACAAGTGTCGCACAGTTGGAATCCTTTTTGACAAGGTTGCAATATTAATTTTATCATTATCACCACATGGAATGGAGGACCTTCCCTCTTATGTTAAAAACGAAATTGAACAATATGCCAAGAATAGAGGCTTTCAGAAAGTTCTGATTGTAGATAGTCACAACGCAATGGGCAAATCAATTTCAAAGAATGATTCAGATGATCTTCTCAAAGCTGCAAAATCAAATTTGGATACTATGATGACAAAAGAAACCCATCCGATAGAAGTTGGCTATGCAAATTCAGAACGGATGACATTGAATGCTGCAGATCTTGGGATGGGAGGAATTGGAATTCTATGCATGAGAATAAATGGAGAAAAATATTTCATCGGATGGGCTGACTCCAACAACATGAAAAATGGTGTAAGGGAGGAATTGGTGAATTATTTTTCAGATAATGGGTATAATTTGTTAGAGATATGTACTTCAGATTCTCACTACTCACCCAATAGAGTGCGAAACAGAAAAGGATACCATCCCTTTGGAAGTGTAACGACGCCAAAACAAGTCGTAGACTGGTATCTTGGTATAGCAAAAAAAGCTGAAAAAAACATTGACCATGCTTCCTTTGAGCTACTTGAAAACCAAACCGATGTCAAAGTTATGGGTCCCAGGCAGTTTGAGGACTATTCACATTCTCTTGATAAGGCCATGAACATAACAAAAGCATTTTTGATAGTGACAACTGCCTTTTTCTTTTTCACTATGCTTTAATTGCATTCAATTTGTCCATGTTTCCATAAAAATCCTCGAGAAAAGAACGCAGCTGAAATATTGGAACAATAGGAACCTTATTGATAAAACTTACACTCTCTCGGTATAACGTCACAATGGTTGGAATAGCTGCCTTCATTCTTGTTTTTGCCAGATAGTACCTTGCTCTCTTAATTTGTTTTTTAACCGCATCTCGTAATGCAGAATTACTTAGTCGTTTCCAATGCTTACAATCAATGAGTATTGCGATTCCAAGTTTCACTCCTATGACATCTATCTCCATTCTTGGTCTAGTAAGGATAAAATTTCTCGTACACTGAAAATCCAAGGACTTCAAGATCTCTGAAACCAATCCCTC
>JBHIDF010000048.1:0-4821 GCA_046759945.1 Nitrosopumilaceae archaeon | reverse complement strand
CAGAAGCAGTAGAAGCTGCCATAAAGTTTGCTCGAAAGTTCACCGGCAAAAAAGGAATGGTCGCAATGAGCGGCTCATACCATGGCAAGTCATTAGGGGCGTTATCACTTACATTTAGCCAGAAGTACCGAAAACCGTTTTCACCGTTAGTGGAAAAGGTCTCTTTTTCTTCCTTTGGAGACATTGACGCATTAAGAACAACTGTTGACTCTGACACGGGATTCGTAATAATCGAACCAATCCAAGGAGAGACAGGAATACACGTTCCGCCAGATGGATTTCTACAGAACGCCAGAAAACTTTGTGATGAAAAAGGAATATTGCTGATTTTTGATGAGATCCAAACAGGCCTAGGTAGGACGGGAAAGATGTGGGCCAGCCAACATTGGGACACTGTTCCAGACATCATGTGTCTTGCTAAAGGAATAGCTGGTGGAGTTCCCATGGGTGCTACACTAGTCAAAGAAGAGATACTTGCATGCATCAACAAGGGAGAACACTCCTCAACATTTGGTGGGAACCCCCTTTCTTGTGCAGCAGGACTTGCTACGTTGCAGGCTCTAACGCAAGACGGTCTTGTAGAAAATGCTGCAAAGATGGGAAAGATTCTTCATGAAGGACTAGAAAGACTAAAAGAAAAGCATAGTATCATAAGGCAAGTCCGCGGAAAAGGGTTGATGATTGGGGCAGAGATGAAATTTGATGTGAAAGAAATCCTGCTTGACGGTATCAGAAATGGTCTATTACTACTATATTCAGGTAGAAACATACTTCGATTTCTGCCCCCCCTTGTAATTTCAGAAGAAGATATATCCAAAACCTTAGAAATTCTAGATGTGATATTAGATAGAGAGGAAAGTCGCAGGAATGTACAAGGATAAAATTGATGATAAAATAATAGAAGCCCTAGAGAGTGATTCGAGGGAATCTTTTGTTGATATAGGTAAGAAATTGAAACTTTCAGAATCTGCTGTCAGGAGAAGAGTAAAGAATCTAGTAGATAGTGGAATCATAAAAAAATTCACTATAGAGATGGGAGATTCTAACACAACTAGTGCGATAGTTTTAATTTCAGTCGATTCGTCAATGGATACTTCGAAAGTTTCTTCAAAGCTTACCAAGCTTGAGGGTGTAAAAACAATTTACGAAATAACTGGCCAGTATGACATTACTGCTATAATAAACGGGCCAACAATCAATGACATTAACGTATGCATTGACTCTTTACGAAAAATTCCTGGCGTGTCGGACACAAATACAGTGATTATACTTAGAACGGTAACATAAACGAGATTCGGATCCTTTCTACCAAGGCAACCGAAAAACGTCACCGTTAGGTCGGTACTAGACGATCTTAGTACGAATATGTTTATATTCTCATCAAATTGCTCCTAAATCAGCAATGAATGATCCGAATTACTTTGCATCTGAGTACAATTCCACTGAAGGGAAACCAAAAAGGATACGCATCCTTGATAGTACGTTAAGAGAAGGGGAACAACACCCAGGGATCTCCTTTACAAGCAAACAGAGAATCCAGATTGCCTGGATGCTTGATTACTTTGGAGTCGATCAAATTGAAATTTCACCAATAGTCTCTAATGATCATAAAGAAGCGGCAAAAACAATACTCAAACAAGGTTTGAAGGCAGACATTGTTGCGCATGTAAGGGCGCTAAAACAAGATGTTGATGCCGCAATAGATTGTGATGCAAGTTGGACTGCCACCTATCTTGGCACGTCCGATATTCACTTAACAGACAAGCTAAGAATTACAAAAGAAGAAGCCCTACGAAGAGCCGTTGAGACCGTAGAGTACGCAAAATCACACGGCCTAAAGATGCGATTTACGATGGAAGACGCAAGTAGGGCAGAGCCCAAATTTTTGCTAAAGATGTGCAAAGCTGTAGCAGAAGCTGGCATTGACAGGATCAGTATTCCAGATACTGTCGGCATAATGCGCCCAAGAGGAATGTACAACCTAGTAAAAACTGTAAGAGATGCAATAAAGACGCCTCTTGATGTTCACTGTCATAATGACATTGGTTTTGCGTTAGCAAATGCCTTTGCGGGCTGTGACGCAGGTGCAGATCAAATTCATACTACAATAGATGGAGTGGGTGAAAGGACAGGAATTCCAGCACTAGCAGAAACAGCTGTTGCTCTGACTTATCTTTACAAATCTCCCAACAACTTTAGGTTAGACATGCTCATGGATCTTTCAAGGTTAATAGAACAATATACTTCGATCAGGCCATATGATTCTAAACCGATTGTGGGATCTTCAGCATACAAACACAAGGCTGGAACTCACCTTGCTGCAATTTTGAGAAATCCGGCTGCCTATGAGCCTATAGCCCCTAAAGCAGTGGGAAATAGGAGGAGGATTGTTTTTGGTGAATTGTCAGGAAAGACTGGTGCTTCCTATCTCATGTCACTTCTCGGCCTAAAAGAGGAAGAACGAAATGCAAAGGCTGTAGCAGCAGGTCTTAAGAACTTACGACTCGGGGATCTGATCGAGATTCCTCTTGAGGATCGATTTGAAAGAAAGATAATTAATGACTCTTCAAAGATTAGAAAGGAGAAGTAAAATGACAAAGTGTACCGAATGCGATGCAAATATTCCTGTTCCAACCAACGCTGTGGAGGGTGAAATTGTCACCTGCCCAGATTGTGGGTCTAGTTTTGAACTTGCAAAAGGATCGGGAGGTTTTGAGCTGAAAGCGGCACAGACTGTTGGTGAGGACTGGGGGCAGTGAGCCCTGGCTTATCAGTTCTTTACGACACCATCAGGTGGGAAGAAAAGGCCCTTCTAGAAGCAGGCAAAAAAAAGGGTACAGACATTCAGATGGTGGACTGTAAGAAGCTGTTTTTGCAACTAGACAATGAAGATGCTAAAGTAAATTTTGGAACCGTTATCCAACGATGTGTCAGTTATTACAGAAATCTACACTCTACTGCAGCTCTTGAAGGACTAGGGATTAAGGTAATAAATTGTTTGAACACGGGAATTTTTGCAGGAAACAAACTTTTCACCCACATGCTGTTGCAAAAGATGGGAGTTCCCACTCCATTTAATACAGTAGCGTTTTCTCAGGAAGCAGCTCTTGAAGCACTAGAAAAAGTAGGGTATCCCAAGGTCATCAAGCCAACGGTTGGCAGCTGGGGAAGAATGGTATCGTTGTTAAAGGATCGAGATGTGGCAGAAGGAATAATGGAAATGCGCGAAAAGATGTATCCCATTTATCAAATCTATTATCTTGAAGAATTCGTACAAAGACCTCCTCGCGACATTAGAGCAATTATGGTGGGAGACAAGGTAGTGGCCGCAATCTATAGATATTCTGGTGATGGTATGTGGAAGACGAATATGGCGCTAGGAGGAAGAGCAGAAAAATGCGAAGTCACAAACGAGCTTGAAGATTTATGTATTAAAGCTAAAAACGCAGTAAAAGGAGAGATGGTAGGCGTGGATCTAATGGAAAGCAAGGAAAGGGGACTTGTAGTTCACGAGGTCAACAACACAACAGAATACAAAAATACTGTAAGAGTTACTGGCGTAGATATTCCCGGATTGATGATAGACTACGCTCTACAATCAAACAAGTAGGAATTGGATACTTCATTTACCATAAATCCAAAGTTATCCGTTAAGATGCTTGAAAAAGCACTTAGGTTGTACACTCCAACTCACTCAGAAAAACTGCTTGCTGAGTTTCTTCTTGATAAGTGTGATGATCTAGGATTTGATGATGTTCACACAGATGAAGTAGGTAACGTAATTGCAAAGAAGGGTTCTGGGACACCTAGGATTCTTTTGTGTGGTCACATGGACACAGTGCCAGGAAAGATCAAAGTAAGAAAGGATGGTGATTATATTTACGGTCGTGGGGCATCGGATGCAAAGGCTCCGCTTATTGCAATGCTTTTAGCTGCAGCTTCCAGCGAGAATCATAATGGGACAGTTGTGTTTGCAGGTGCAGTAGATGAGGAAGGAAATGCAACCGGCGTTAAGAATCTAGTCAAAAAAAAACTGAATCTGGACTATGCAATATTTGGTGAACCAAGTGGGACTAAAAATATCACTATTGCTTACAAGGGAAGGATTGCAATTAATCTCAAAGTTAATGTGGGCAAGAGTGCGCATGCAAGTGCTCCTTGGCTTGCAAAGAATGCTATTGAAGAGTCTTATCGCTTTACGAATGCACTGAAAAAGGCACTAGAGGCAAATCAGTCAACTAGACAAAAAGGAAAGATGCTTACAGCAACACTCACTGAGATGGAAGGAGGAACTAGTCATAACGTAACACCCATAGAATGTAATGCCGTACTTGATATCCGAATTCCCGTAGACATGAATTGTAAGGTGGTAGAAAAAATGATTTCAAATACAGTGCAAGAAGTCGCAAAAAAACAAAATGTCGAAGCGTTTTACTCTATATTAGATGAAACAGAACCCTTTGAGGCACCACATAATTCACCATTGATTAGGGCTTTGACACTCGGGGTAATCGATGTTGAGAATGAAAGGCCAATTTTGATTAGAAAGACTGGAACTGGTGACATGAACGTAATTGGTAGTGTCTTAAAGATCCCTGTAGTCACATACGGTCCAGGTGATCCTCATGCATCACATACTATAGACGAAAAAGTCTCAATAGATGAGTACCTTCGAAGCATTGAGGTTCTCAAGCGTATGTTGCATCACTTGAAACGCCTTCATAGCAGGTCAAAGTAAATGCTTTGGTTCGCAGGTTTAGGAATTTCAGGGCCGGATGGACTCGGCACTAACACAGTAAAAATTCTAAAGGAAGCGGACGT
>JBHIDF010000047.1:0-5171 GCA_046759945.1 Nitrosopumilaceae archaeon | reverse complement strand
TGTACTAATTCAGCTGGCAAAGTCTTTCCAGTAAGTCTCTTTAGAAATTCGTTGAAGATGATCTCTGTAGCATCAGGATTTGCGTTTATCCATTCAATTGTCTCTATATGAGTCTCTAACCATCTATTGACGAGGTCGGGTCTTTGCAACAAAAATTCAGAACGGACAACTAGAAGCACCGAAGAGAATTTCCCGTCTGACCATAGCTCCTCTTCATAGAACATTCTTTTGCCGTCAAGTTGTTGCACAAGCATAGTTGCCCATGGTTCAGAAACCCATGCTGCATCAATGTCACCTTTTGCAAAAAGGGTGTAAATGTCAGGATTCCCGACATTGACGACGTAAACTGATCCGCCCTTGTCTGCTGACTTGTACCCGTATTCAGCAAGATAATGGCGGAGTGAAACGTCTTGTGTATTGCTAATTTGTGGAGCAGCAATTTTTTTTCCAGCAAAGTCCTTGACATCTTCAAACCCAGAATCAGGGTGTATAACAAAGCTAGCCCCGCCACTTGCTGCTCCTGCAATTATCTTCAAATCATCTCCCTTTGATTTCAAAAAGCCATTGATAGCAGGACCTGGTCCGACATATGCAATATCAATAGAATCTGCAAACAAGGACTCGATTACCTGTGGACCGGAATCGAAAATTTTTGTCTCAATTTCATTCCCGAGTTTTTCTGCATAGAAGCCTTTTTCCAATCCCACTATAGCTGCAGAATGACCGATGTTTGGGAAAAAGGCAACTCGGATTTTTTTTTCACCATCAAAGATCTGAGCAGAGGAGTTAAGCACAATAAACACAATAGAAAGCCCTACTGCAGCTATTCCTACCCACAAAGGCCAAATTTTCACAAAACAGCGTTATGAGGTTGTGGTTAAATAGTAAACGGATTTTAGCTCAAGCTAGTTATCGTCTCATGGTTTCTCATGAAATAATTTTCTGATTTCTTTCTCCTGTGAAAAAGTAAACTGAAGACAACACAAAAGATAAATGAGAAATTTAAGTCACAGAAGAGTTCAATGAAGAAAAAGGCAGTGCTAGCATTCTCTGGTGGATTGGACACATCAGTTACAGTAAAGTATCTACAAGAAAAGCACAACATGGATGTAGTTACAGTTACCGTAAATGTCGGACAGGGAGAAAGTCAAAAGCAAATTGAGTCAAAAGCAAAGAGACTTGGAGTAGTAAAACACTACAACATAGATGCTCGTGCAGAGTTTGTCAAAGATTTTATCTTTCCCTCAATCAAGGCAAATGCACTTTATCAAAAGAAATATTGTCTTGCTACAGCACTTGCCAGGCCGTTGATTGCACAAAAAGTAGTTGATATAGCAAAAAAAGAAAAAGCATCTGCACTTGCACATGGTTCTTCAGGAAAAGGAAATGATCAGGTAAGGTTTGATGTCACTATGCGTTCTGCATCCGGCCTTCCAATCATTGCTCCAATTCGTGACATGAATTTAGACAGAAAAACTGAATTAAAGTTCGCAAGAAAGCACGGCATAAAAATAGATACTGTTGCCAAGCAGTACAGCATAGACCAAAACCTTTGGGGCAGATCAATTGAAGGTGGTGTGCTAGAAGATTCCTACAAGGAGCCACCTGATGACGCCTTCATCTGGGTAAAGACAAAGAACCTGCCAGCCAATCCAAAATATTTAGAAATTAAATTCCAGAAAGGCATTCCGATCGCAGCAGACGGCAAGACCCTAAAGCCAATCAAATTGATAGAGTACATCAACAACAAAGCTGGATCATGTGGGGTTGGCATAGTCGATCACATAGAAGACAGGGTCGTTGGAATCAAGTCGCGAGAAGTCTATGAAACTCCAGCAGCAACCTGTCTTATAGAAGCCCACTCTGATCTTGAAAAAATGGTGCTCACCAAGCACGAAACCAAGTTCAAATCAATGGTTGACGACGAATGGGCCTGGCTAGTATATTCTGGGCTATGGCAAGATCCTCTTAGGTCAGACTTGGATAGGTTTGTCAATGAGACTCAGAGAAGAGTAACCGGAACCGTAAAGCTGAAAATGTATAAGGGAAGTGTCCGAGTAGTCGGAAGGAAGTCAAAATTTTCTTTGTACAGTCACGACGTGGCAACATATGGGACCGGCTCTACGTTTGACCAAAAACTATCAAAAGGTTTTGTTGAACTGTGGGGAATGCAATCTACAGAAGCTAATAAATTACTCAAAAAGCGGTGAACATAAATCAATGAATTGTCCTGAATGTGACGGGAAATTAAATATCCCCGATGACGCAGCCGTCGGCGAAATTGTCTCTTGCCCAGATTGTGGTGCAGACTATGAGATTTCCAAAAAAAACGGTCCTAGCGTTGAATTAAAGCAAGCTGAAAAAGTTGGCGAAGATTGGGGAGAATAGATGTCAAAGATTTGTATTGTGTTTGACAGATTAAGGTCAGAAGAAAAAATGCTCGAGAAAGAAGCCCTCGAGCTGGGACATGATGCTTCTATGGTTGATGCAAAGATTACAAAAATACATACAGACAGTAAAAAAACTGATTTTGACTTTGGTGACATAGTGCTGGAAAGATGTATCAGCTATTTTCGTGGACTTCATTTTACTGCGTGCCTTGAATTTCTTGATGTGCCGGTAATCAACACCTTTGAGGTTGCCAGCAAATGTGGAAATAAGCTGATGACCTCACTTCTGTTAAAAAAACACGGAGTTCGGACACCAAAGACTTACCTTTCCTTCTCTTCCGAGGGTGCACTGGAGACTTTAGACAAAGTAGGTTATCCTTTGGTTCTAAAACCAGTAGTTGGAAGTTGGGGCAGGAGCGTTATCCCTATCAAGGATAAAGATACCGCTGACGCGATAATTGAGATGCGGGAATTAAGTGATGGTATCCATGACAGAATCTACTACCTGCAGGAGCTCGTCAAAAGGCCACCAAGAGATATACGTACAATAATGGTAGGCGATGAAGCAGTTGCAGCCATGTATAGGACCTCATCTGGAAGTTTTAAGACAAACATAGCTGCTGGTGCGGATCCACAACTTTGTGAGATTACAAAGGAGATGGAAGATATCTGTGCAAAGGCATCAAAGTCAGTAGGTGGAGGAATTCTGGGCATAGATCTGATGGAAGATGAAAAACGCGGCCTTGTTGTGCATGAAATAAACAACACCGTCGAGTTCAAAGGACTTGCAAAAGTTGCAAAAAAAAACATACCAAAAGAAATGATCAATTTCGTCATCGCCTCCATTAGGAAATAAATTATACCACATTTAGGGTAGAGGATTATCTATGAAAGTAGGAATTGTTGGCGCATCTGGATATGTAGGAGGAGAAGTTCTTCGACTTCTCATAGGCCACCCTAAAGTTGAGGTTACTATGGTGACATCAAGACAACATGTTGGTGAATATCTGTCTAGGATACAACCAAGTTTGAAAGGATTTACTGATATGACTTTTTCAGAGCTCGACTATGATAAAATGTCAGACATGTGTGACATCGTGTTTACCGCAGTTCCGCATGGCACAGCAACTGAAATTGTCAAGTCTTTGTACGATCGTGGTATGAAAATTATCGATTTGAGTGCTGATTACAGACTTCATAACGCTTCAGAATATGACAAATGGTATGGATGGCAACATCCGCATGCTGAATTATTATCGAAATCGGTCTTTGGTATACCAGAGATTCACAGAGAAAAAATCAAAAATGCACAGCTAGTTTCGTGTCCTGGATGCATGGCTGTAACATCAATTCTCGCTCTATATCCTCTTGTAAAAAATGATCTAATCGATACAGACCATATCGTAGTTGATGCTAAAATAGGTTCATCAGGAGCGGGAGCAACAAGTGGTTCAGGAACACATCACGCAATGAGATCAGGTGTGATTAGGCCGTATAAACCTGCAAAACACAGACATACAGGAGAGATAATTCAGGAGTTAAGCGAAGTTGCAGGTAAAAAAGTCAAAATCTCAATGAGCCCTCATGCCGTAGACATTGTTAGAGGAATATTATGCACGAATCACACGTTTCTTACCAAGGAAGTGAAAGAGATTGATGTTTGGAAGATTTATCGCCAGCAATATCAGGACGAAAAGTTCACCCGGCTGATTCGAGACAAGAAAGGATTCTACAAGTTTCCAGACCCAAAGTTTGTTGTAGGTTCCAACTTTTGTGACATCGGATTTGACCTAGATGAAGACAATCAAAGGTTAGTTGCCTTGTCTGCTTCAGATAACCTTATGAAAGGGGCAGCAGGTTCGGCCATCCAGAACATGAATGTCATGCTAGGTTTTGATGAAATGGATGGCTTAAGATACTCTCCCCTGACCCCGGTATAAGAAATGATTACCATAAAAATAGGAGGGAGTGTTGTAGACAATCTTCATCCTACAACAATTTCTGACATCAAGAGAGTTTCGAAAGAGGGAGTAATCCTAGTACACGGGGGAGGAAAAGAAGTAACTAAAGTATCTGAGTCCCTTGGAAAAGAGCCAAAGTTCATTGTATCTCCTGGTGGAATCAAAAGTAGGTACACTGATCAAGAGACTGTAGAAATTTTCACGATGGTTATGTCAGGCAAAATAAACAAGACAATTGTCCGCATGTTACAAAAAAACGGAATTAATGCAGTCGGACTTTCAGGTATCGATGGTCAGATATTACAGGCAGACAGAAAAAAGAAATTGTTAGTAATAAACGAAAAGGGCCGCAAGATGGCAATTGATGGAGGCTACACTGGTAAAATAAGAGATGTGAATGCCTCATTGCTAAAATCGATACTGAACCAAGGCTACACACCAGTGATTTCTCCTGTTGCTATAAGTGAAGAACATGATTTTCTCAACGTCGACGGAGATAGAGCTGCAGCGTATATTGCAGGAAAGGTAAAGACAGAAAAAGTCTTGTTCTTGACAAATGTAGACGGTTTGCTTATGGATAACAAACTAGTCAAAAGTCTTTCTTTATCCGAAGCAAAAAAAATCCTTCCCAAGATAGGGCATGGTATGGAAAAGAAGGTGCTTGCGGCAACCGAATCGCTGGAGATGGGTGTAAAAGAAGCACTAATTGCAAACGGCCAAAAAGAAAATCCTATATCCTCAGCAATTTCGCATGATAATTGCACCGTGATTACAAAATGACAGAAGACGACTTTATGGGTAACTTGTATCAAAGGTTCCC
>JBHIDF010000046.1:0-5219 GCA_046759945.1 Nitrosopumilaceae archaeon | reverse complement strand
AACCGACAGATCTATAAAGAGGGATTTCTGCGTAATTGGAAGGGGAGTATGGCAACGGATATTTCTGGATGGTGGGAAGGTTTAGGAAAAGAACTTGAAATTGATATTGAAACCCTGCATGAAAAAAAATAAAATTCTATAGAAGATGAGATTTGATTTTGATTGTTCTTAGTAAGCCTCGAGTGGGCTTTGGACCCACGACCTAACGCTTACGAGGCGTTCGCTCTACCAGGCTGAGCTATCGAGGCATGGTTCGATTTGTAATCAGAGTTTATAAAAAGCCTTTCTGGTTTGGATTTAGTGAAAATTTCCATCTCTGGTGTCAGAGGTATTTTTGGAAAAGACTTGAATCTTAAAGATGTCATAAAGTTTTGTCAGAATTTTTCTATGTTAATTAAAACAAAAAAATGTGTTATTGGTAACGATACCAGACCGTCTAGTGAAATAATCAGAGAAACTGCAATAGGATCTTTGATGGAGAGAGGAATTGATGTTTACAATTTGGGAATGACACCAACACCTGTAGTCTTTAGAGAAGCTAGAAAGTATGGTGCAGGATTAATAATCACGTCCTCCCACAACCCGTTGAACTGGAATGGTCTTAAATTCATCATAGATGGAAGAGGCGTTAATGAGTCAGAAATTAAAGAGATAACAAAAACAAATTCGTTCAGCCAAGTGAAATTTGGGTCTGAACATCAAGAAGAGTCTGACTATGTTGAGGATGCTGCAAAACTAATTGGCAAAATCAGTCGAAGGCCAAAGATTGTATTGGATGTGGGTGGGGGAGCCGCAGTAGATGTGGCTCCTAGACTACTTAGGAAAATTGGCTGTGAAGTAATCACAATAAACGAGAAGCTTGATGGTTCATCTCGTGGGCCTGATCCTACGGAAGAATCCCTCTATGAACTCTGCCAGGAAGCACAAACAAGAGATGTTGGGTTTGCATTTGATCTTGATGGAGATAGATTGGTTGTTGTAAAAGATGGGAAGAAACAATCAGCCGATATGGCTCTCGGCCTAGGCGTAGCAAAAGCGCTTGAACTAGGACATCGAAAATTCGTTTTGAGCGTAGATACAAGCGTGTCTATAGAGAAATTCATTAAATCAGAGGGGGGTCAAGTCCAGAGATCAAAGGTTGGAGAAGCAAACGTTATTGATCAAATGATAAAGACTGGGTCTACTGCGGGAGGAGAAGGAAGCAGCGCGGGATTCATCTTATCAGAGTTCAACATGTGTCGTGATGGAATTTTGACGAGTGGGCTTATCGCATCGATGTTAGGAACTCAAACTTTTATTGATGCTGTGAAACTTGTGGAAAATTATAGTCAACTTCGAACAAAAGTAGATGTAGACTCTGTGTTTCATGATAAAACTTTGGAAATTTTATCTGAAAAGCTGAAAGAGGATTATGGTGAGCTGATATTCTTAGACGGTGTAAAAGCAATTATCGACGAGAACACTTGGGTGCTGGTAAGAAAATCAAACACTGAAGACAGCATAAGAATTTCCACAGAATCAAATACCTTAGAGAAAGCAAAGGTTCTACAGAAAGAAGTCACAGAGTTGGTAAAGCAGTGCTATGAAAAAGCTAGATGAATCAGAAATAATAAAGATCTTTCAAGATAGCTTCGGTAGTAAATCAAAATTTTTCCCCGAGGATGTCGAGATTGTCCGATTATACAAGACAACAGTTATCACAAAATCGGACATGTTAGTTGAGAGCACTGACGTACCCCCTGGAATGAAAACCAATGAAATTGCAAGAAAGAGTTTAGTTTCATGTATTAGCGATTTTGCCTCAAAAGGTGTAAGACCACAATATGCAACAATATCTCTTTCAATACCAAAGAAGTTTTCCGCAGCAAAAATTAAGAAATTGGCTCGGGGTTTCAGTAAGGCCACGAAAGAATTTGGCCTCAAGATAGTTGGAGGCGACGTAAATGAAGGAAAAGAACTTGCAATTAATGTGTCTATTATAGGTACTGCAAAGAAGATAGTGACCAGAAGAGGCGCCAAGTCAAATGACATTATAATTACGTCTGGTCCTTTTGGTTATTCCTCGGCAGGACTACGTATGATCCTAGGTAATGTGAAAGCTCCTTCTCAAGTTGCCAAGAAATTTAAAAAAATGGTGTTTACGCCGACTCCAAAGCTAGGGTTTGGTCTTGCAGTGAGAAAATACCTTTCATCATCTATGGATTCAAGCGATGGTTTATCCTCAACAACCTACGACATGAGCAGACAAAGCAAGAAAAAATTCATCATAACAAGACTTCCTACTGACTCTAACGTAATCGAATTTTCAAGAAGAAACAGAATTAGCCTAATTGATCTGGTGTTTAATGGAGGAGAAGAATATGAGATAGTTGCGACCGTTCCTCCAAAAAACATAGCTAAGGTTAGGCAGATTGCTAAAAAGAAGAAAGTGAAGCTGTTTGAGATTGGCTATGTGACAAGAGGGTCTGGTGTCGTGCTACGACAAAATACCAAAACAATAAAGATACGAGCTGGTGGCTGGTTACATTTTAAATCCTAATGTTTTTTAAACCCATGCTTGGCTCAAAGCCTGTTGTCCGAACCAACAGAAAAGGAGACAAAAGAGAAGTGGGGAATAGCTCACATTTACAGTAGTTATAATAATACGATTATTCATTTGACTGATTTAACGGGAGCTGAAACAGTCTCCATAAGTTCTGGGGGGATGCATGTGTCTGCAGACCGATATGAATCATCGCCATACGCTGCGATGAAAGCGTCAAGTGCAGTCGTTGAAGTAGCTAAAACCAAGGGATTTACTGGCTTTCATATACGAGTAAGGGCAGTTGGGGGAGTCGGTTCCCGAGTTCCTGGTCCTGGAGCACAAGCAGCAATCAGGGCTCTAGCAAGAGGGGGATTCAAAATAGGAAGAATAGATGACGTTACTCCAATACCTCACGATACAACTCGTAAGAAAGGCGGGAAAAGAGGAAGAAGAGTTTAGAAATCTACGGCTTTCAGTCTTACATTACATCCTCTGGATTCGAAAAAATCGGAAATAAATTGTGTGAGCTTTTGTTCTGGTCTTCTTCCTTTTGATCTTTCTATCATATCTCCCAAATTCTCCTGAACACTAAAGAGTAGATTGGCTTTAAACAATATCTTGAAAAAAGACCAGCCAAATTTGCTCATGGGCTTACTAAGCAGAAAACCATCTGTTGTTTTGCATAACGATTGAAGCTCTTCTAAAGCTAAAGAAACAAGTTCTCTATCGTCTTCATAATTGGCAGTTGAAACCTCAAGAGTTAGAGATTGAACTATCATAGTTACTTATTCTGATTATGGTCACTCGATGGTGAGGTTGGATCAGAACTCTTTGCTTTTAGTTTCTCAGACAATGAAACAAATTTCCCGTCTTGTTCTACGCTAATGGTAGTCTTGACGTACACGTTCAATCCAAGCGATCTAAACAATGCGAGCAGCTGTCCTCCATCAATTGTTTCAGCTATATCTCTTGCTCGAATTAATTCAGCAAGTTTTGCTACTATCATCATTGTTTCCTTTGGAAATTGATGCTCGGCATTCTCCAAAACTTCTAGTCCTCTGTAACCAAGGTTTTTCACTAAAATTTCACGTTCAGAGGGAGTACTCTCTCTTTGTTTCTCTTTCTGAGATTTTATCTCGTCCTGCATCTGCTTGTACGATAGGTTTTTCTGCATCTCTTGCAATCTTTTTGCCTTCAATCGCTCAAGTTCATCATCTTCTCCGCTCATCCTTTTATCACCCCTATTGGGACTAGTTTTGCCACTTTTGTGGCAATACCGATTTGATGGGATACCTCAGCTACCGCATCTACGTCCTTGTATGCCTGTGGAGTTTCCTCTACCACACCCTCTCTTGTGAGAGCTTTTACAAAGATTCCTTTTTCACCAAGTGAATTCTGTACCTGTTGTGCTGTAAATTTACGTCTAGCAGCTGTCCGTGACATCATTCGACCAGCACCGTGAGCGGTAGAACCAAATGTGATATTCATTGAGTTTGGTTTTCCTAGTAGAATCCAACTTCCTGTACCCATGGACCCTGGAATTAGAACTGGCTGACCTAAATCTCGGTATTTTTCTGGAACTTCCTCCCGGTTAGCAGGAAAAGCTCTAGTTGCACCCTTTCTATGAACAACTACCGATTTTAGCTGCCCATCGATCTTGTGTTTTTCCACTTTAGCTATGTTGTGTGCAACATCATAGACTAGTTTCATATCCAAATCTGATTCAGATTGTTTAAAAACACGTTCAAAGGATTTCCTAGTCCAGTGTGTTATCATCTGTCTATTACTCCAAGCAAAATTTAGTGCCGAAAACATTGCCTTTCTATAAGAGTCGCCTTCCTCAGATGAGTTAGGAACACAAGCTAGTTCCCTGTCTACTAAGTTGATCTTGTATTTGCGTAGAGCCTGCTCAGAAACTCTGAGATAATCACTGCATATTTGATGTCCGAATCCTCGAGAACCGCAGTGAATCAAAACAGTGATCTGTCCTTCTGCGATTCCCATCCTTTTGGCTGCTTCTTCGTCGTATACTTTCTGAACTTTCTGAACTTCAAGAAAATGGTTTCCCGATCCTAAACTTCCAAGCTGTGGAGCTCCTCGTTTTCTTGCCCTTTCTGAAACTTTGTTTGGATCAGCTCCCTGAATCTGACCGCTTTCTTCACAAGCATCACTGTCATTTTTTGATCCATAACCCTTGTCAACTGCCCACTTGACCCCTCTGACCAATACTTCATCAAGCTGAGAAGGGTTTAGCCTTATCGCACCCTTTGAACCCACACCTGAAGGAATAGAATTGAAAAGATCGGTAACAAGCTCTCTAAGTAAAGGTCTTAGATCCTTTTCAGTGAGATTTGTACGCAAAAGCCTTACTCCACAATTTATGTCATAACCGACTCCGCCTGGACTTATCATGCCTTCTTCAGCGTCCATGGCAGCCACACCACCTACCGGAAATCCATATCCTTCGTGTCCGTCAGGTAATACTACTACATGTTTCTGTACTCCAGGTATTGTGGAAACGTTAATTGCTTGCCTGAGTGTTCTATCGGTCAACATTTTTTGCATTAGTGTTTCATTTGCATAAATTGTCACTGGAACCCTCATTCCACGAGCAGAATCTGGTTCAATTCTATATTCCAAATCTCCAACTTTCTTAGTAATTTGTAGAGACAATAAGATCGGTAGAAAATCTTTT
>JBHIDF010000045.1:0-5318 GCA_046759945.1 Nitrosopumilaceae archaeon | reverse complement strand
GATATGTCTTAAAATTTGTCGGTGATTCTGTTATAGGATATTTTGTAACAGGAGAGAATTCACTTTTAGCAGCAGATTCGGCAGTTAATTGTGCGAAATCAATGATGTCGGTAGTTAGTGAGGGGATAAATCCTATTCTTAACGAATATGATTATCCAGATCTCATTATCAAAATAGGTATCGATTACGGCGATGGTGTAGTGGTACAATACGGAGCCACCAGCGCAGAATCTCACATTGATTTGTTAGGTCCCGTGATGAGCATTGCATCAAAAATCCAAGATCGCGCAAAGCCTAATCAAATTTTGGTAGGTGAGGATGTCTATACCAGATTACATCCTACTTTGAAAAAATCATTCAAGGAAGTACAATGGAAAGAAAATGAATGGAAGTTTCATGACAAAGAAACTGGAAAACTTTATCCTGTGTTCTCTTATGTTAAACAGTAAATTTGTCAGGACATTCAATGTGTTCATAATGATGATCTGAAAATTTTTCCCGCATTACATATATTATAATTTTGTATAATTCATTATGACGTATACTTTTTTTACATTTCATACAATTTTTTGTTTGAGATTTCATTATTTTATTGACAGCGATCTAGCCCCTGTATAAGGATCTGCGATCAGCTGTATTTGATAAAACGTGACATCGAGTTGACATGAGTCTTTATCTCACGAGTAATAATAGCGAACGGAAAAATAGGGGCGTGTGGATATAGAATCCATGGATTATTACGAGACGAAGAGGATGCTTGAGGTCTACGGATTGAATTCAGAGATGCCCGAACAAATGTTAAATTTTCCAGCGTTTCCTCCAGGCTTGATCAGACCAAATCTTGGGCTTGCAAAGACTAGTCAACTTAAAGCGAAGATAATTCGTGATAACGCGACGATGTTATCCAAACTGTACGACTATCACAAAGTTTTCCAGCATCAAGCAAAAAGTCTCTTCGAGATGGGCGCCTCTGCACAGTTTATCCCAGCTCATCCACTACGTTCAACAATTAATTCTACGATGTTATTACAATCTGAAATTGACAAGCTTCGACAAGAAAACATTGACCTTAAACGGCAGCTAGAGAAATTTCAAAACAAGAAGAACTAAATTTATTAGCGAGAAATCAAATTTCCAGCATGACAAGAACTCCGGCTCAAAAGTGGAATAAATTAGTGTCCGGGTACAGGAAAAAATGTCAAAGTATCCTTGAAATATCGAAATCGATAAGATATGTTGGAGTCATCAATGTTTACGGTCGAACTCTAACTGGTATAATTAAAAACGGTAGAAAGCCACTTTTACAACGGGAGCAAGCAAAGAACGAATTCTTCGTGATCGCTACGTTGTTATCCATGCGGAAACAACAGCATTCTTCAATTGGAGAGTTGGAGGTGGCTGTTTTCATACACAAGAAAGTTACCCTGGTACTCTTTCAAAGAAAAGATATAACATACTATATTTCGGTTGAACCTACGACTAAGTTTGATAAATTAGATCAAATCATTTCAAAGATTAAGAAATTGATCTAAATGGGTGTAAATCCCTGGTAGCCGGTAGTTTGTGTTTCTTTATCTTTGAAGTTCGGTTCAAACAATGAGACCATGTATTCATCAGGGTCTAGAATAATGGCATTTTTACCTGAGTCACGTTCTACAATATCACGATGTATCTTAACTCCTTTTGACTTTAATTCCTCAACAGCTGATTTTATATCACCTACTGTAAGGCCAAGAACAATTCCGTTGTCGATAGAACTTCCAGTATGGGGGTCCGAAAGAGATGCCGGATGCAAACTAATTGCAGCCCCTTGTACCCCTAGGTCCACCCAAGTTCTTCTCTGATTCCGTATCGGAAAACCCAGTATCTCGTGATAAAATTTCACCGATTTATCGAGATCGGCTACTGCGAGTATCACGCTGCCAAGACGTTTTATCTGCATGCTTACTGTTGAAATCCCAGTCGTTAAAATTGTTTTGTCATTCAACTTCTACCATGGTTTCTGTTCGTTCTACACCGGAAATAGACTGAATCTCAGATGTAACGTCCTTTATCGCCGACAGCGAATCGACCTCGATTAACGCGACTGCATCAAATTGACCGCTTACAGGAAATGAATCATAAACTGACTTGACTTTTTTCAACCTTGCAGCAATTAGCTTCTTTGGAGATTTTACAAGAACTGTGGCCTTTACCATCCCATATCAACCTCCACCTCAATCAAAGTTTCAGTGGTAACAATATCCTTAATTTTTTTAAAGTCGATAACTGCGTTTTGTATGTCATTAAGTGTTCCCTGTAGGACCACGATGATATCAGCTCTTCCTGTCACGATCATAATCTCACGAATTGCTTTGCGTTTCTTCTTTAGGATCTGAACCACCTTATCGACCTTTGCAGCTTTTACCGTAATCAAACATAATGCTCGCATGCTAACCATCATCTCCTTTATGGTGATAAGCATTTAGCTGATTCAAAACCAATCGCTAGTATCTACAAAAATTAATCATCAGAGGCTTCTTGTGAACGTGCCTCTTCTAAGTATGCTCTTCTCTCCTCTAATTCAGATTTTTTATCTGCTTCAACATCATCTTCGATAACAACGATACCAGAATGATCATTTTCAACAACCGGCTTATCTAGTCTTAATTTTTCTTTCTTTGGTTTAGATTCCTTCTTCGGTTTACCTTTTTTCTTCAGTTTAGTCTTTTTCTTTTTTTTGATATCTCCATTATCTTTACTAGCCTTTCTACCCATGATCTATTCTGAAGGAGTCATTATTTGCGCATGTTATTAAAATTTACCATGAAGCAAAGCAAGTTAGCATCAATTCTATTCAAGTGTAGTGCCACCGGCGGGACTTGAACGCGCGACAGCTCGGTCTTCAGCCGAGTGCTCTCCCGGGCTGAGCTACGGTGGCACACCGAAATATCCAAAGACTGAGGAATTAAAGTGTGTCTTCTTTACCTTCTCCAAAAAATATCGTTGAGATGTTTTCGTTTGTTGACTACACGTGCAACCACAAACAATAGATCTGATAGTCGATTTATGTAAACTTGACATGTTTTGTTGATCGATTCTTTTTCTGATAATGATACAATAGCAGTTTCAGCACGTCTGGAAATTGCCCTTGCCATATGTAGCTTCGATGAAATCGCATCGCCTCCTGGAAGGATGAAATTGGTTATTGGAGTCAGTTCTTTTTCTAGCTCGTCAACCTTATCTTCAAGGTATTGTATCATTTCAGGCACCACTCGATTTGAGGAGTCTGTTAATTCAGGATTGGCCAAGTCTGCACCAGCTACGAAAAGATCATTCTGTATCTTTGTTAACAGCGTTCGTATGTCATCATCTACTTCCGATGCGAGAACAATTCCTATGGATGAATTGACCTCATCTACAAAGCCGTATGCCAATATTCTTGGGTTAGACTTTGAAACTCTTTTCCCTCCCAGTAGACTAGTGGTTCCATCATCACCTGTTTTTGTGTATATCTTTGTCAATCATTCGTTCATCGTGTTAGTAGTTTATTACTTATACAGTTTGTAAAATTCTTCAATTCAAAGATTGACAACAAAGGTTTTATTTTATAAAAGAACTGATAGTCGGATAACACATGTCTGAAGTATCATGCCCATACTGTGATTCGATATTTAAAAACAAGGATGAGCTTTCAAAACACATAGACAGAATTCATCATGGTTCAGGTCTCTTAGAGGGTGATACCAGAAAATTCTAGTCTTGATCGAATTCTTTAACACCGTAGCAGGTCTAAAATATATCCCTCGTAAGGGTTGGAAACAAAAAGCTAATATTGAAAAAGCAGAGTCTGTCGCGGACCATTCGTTTAGTATGACAGTGATGGCAATGGTGTTTGCAGATTTACTTGGCCTAGATACAAAAAAAGTTTTAACAATGTCACTATTACACGACCTTGCAGAATCAATCACTGGAGATTTTACACCAAATGAAATCTCTAAAAAAGAAAAGATTAAGTTGGAAAACAAAACCATGCGAAGAATTCTATCAAAGTTACCCCCAAATATCGCTTCGAGCTATGAGAATACATGGATGGAGTATCAAGACGAAAAATCAAAAGAATCTGTCTTGGTACATGAAGTGGATCATCTAGAAATGGCGTTGCAAGCAAAAAAATATCAAAAGGATGGTCATGCACTAGATTTACTAGAGGATTTTTTTAATACCGCAAGGAATGAAATCAAGAGCAATGAATTATTAAAGATCCTAGATAAAATAACCGCTGAAAAATAATAGATTTAATCTTTAGTCGAAGGTTTTTCTCAATTGCCATAATTTAAGTAACAAAAACATCAACACGTCCTAGTGCAATATTTTACTGCTCTAAAAATTGGGGAAAAACGAGTGAAGGAAGCTCGGGAATATCTCAACAAATTAACAAATGGTAAAGCGATGCCGGCACTCGCACTCAGGGATAATAAGAGTAACGTTTGGGACCCTGTTGGAGATGAAAATCTTTTTGCAGTTATAGATGAATCAAGCGGTTTTGTTCTAACGGATACAAGTGGTTACATGTTAGTATTATGTGATAAAAATGGTATCTCAAAAACAATTGTGCAAGGACTTAGCATTGAACAGAAAAATGAGCTTGTAAAAAAGCTACAAACAAACAACATAGAAGAGTACAAGGGAAAAGTTCAGCTTCCAGTATAACTGGTCATATAATTATAAATTAGATCTGTTACGAACCTAAGAAATGGCAAAATTTACACACGAAATTGAAGTCAAAGGTCACTTAATAGACTCCGCTATACTTACCAAAATTTTCGATATTATAATGGACCTTGGTGGTGATTTTCAAGTTCAAGAGTTTAAGGTTGGTAAGAGAAAGAAAGATCCGAGTTATGCAAAATTACTGGTTAGAGGAAGAAATCAGAAGCACCTTGATAAAATCTTAGAATTTCTTTACCAAGAGGGCGCAACTTCAAAAAAACAAAAAGCAGTCAAGCTAAAACATGCTCCAAAAAACATGGTAATGCCTGGCGACTTTTACAGTACCACAAACAATCACACTCAAATCTTCCATAAAGGGCGTTGGTTGCCCGTCGATAACATTATGATGGATAAATGTATCGTTTTAAAATCAAACAAGGCCAGATGTGTTCCCATTAAAGACGTCAAGAAAGGAGACTTGATCGTAGTTGGCGAGGAGGGAATAAAGATCACTCCTCCAGAGAGACCCAGAGAAGGGATGAATATCTTCCAGTTTATGGGTAGCAGTAGTTCAAGTGAGAGACCGACACAACATATTGCGAAAAGGGTGGCCGAAGATATTTACA
>JBHIDF010000044.1:0-5447 GCA_046759945.1 Nitrosopumilaceae archaeon | reverse complement strand
TTAATTCAATTACTAGATCAGTTTCAAGATATGCGAATCCTGCAATTACACTGTGACAGCATTGAGTATACACCTACAAAAAAAGAGATAAAATCTGCAGAAGAGATTGAACCTAAGAAAAAAAAATTTGAAGAAGTTGTAGTTGCATTCGTTGCGGTGGAAGAAGGAGATAATTTAGTTGTCGCTAAGAAGGCTATCAAGGAAATAGCTGACTCGATGAATAAATTAGGGTGTAAAAAATTACTTTTGTACCCATATTCGCACCTGAGTTCTAAGCTCGCCTCACCAAGCTCCGCTTTGCGAGTACTAAAGGAGATGGAGTCTCTTGCACAAGGTCTTGATGTTTCAAGAGCACCCTTTGGATGGACAAAGTCTTACAAAGTTCAAGTGAAGGGTCATCCCCTGGCGGAAAATTCCAAAGTAATAACAGGGGGTGAGGGCGAAGAAGAAACTTCTGAAGCTGTTAAGGCTGAATCGAAGATCAAGTCGTTCTGGTATATCATGTCACCTGATGGAAACATGCACGAAGTTAAAGACTTCGATTTTTCAAGACACAAGCAGCTAGAAGTTTTAGCAAAGTACGAGGCTACGAAAGAAAGAAGTGTTGATGAGATCCCCCCACATGTAAAACTGATGAAAAAAATGGCTATTGCCGATTATGAACCAGCATCAGACTCAGGAAACCTGAGATTCTATCCCAATGGTACATTGATAAAATCCTTAATCGAGCGCTATGTTTCCGAAAAAATCCGGGAGTATGGAGGAATTGAAGTTGAGACGCCTATTATGTACGATTTTAATCATCCAAGCATGGAAAGCTACTTTAACAGATTTCCTGCTCGGCAGTATAGCATCAACGCTGAAGGAAGACATCTTTTTTTAAGGTTCTCTGCCTGTTTTGGTCAGTTTTTGATGGCAAACGACTTTCAAATGTCATACCGATGCATGCCAATTAAGCTGTACGAGATTACTAAGTATAGTTTTAGGCGTGAGCAATCTGGTGAGCTGGTTGGTTTAAGAAGACTCCGTGCTTTTACTATGCCTGATTGTCATGCTTTATGCAAAGATATGAGTCAAGCGATTGAAGAGTTTCGTAAAAGATTTGATTTGTCCCGTGAAGTTATTGGAGGATTGGGTTTGCAAGACTCTGATTTTGAAATGGGGATAAGATTTACCGAAGACTTCTACAAACAAAACAAGTCATTGATTCAAGAACTTGTCAAAAAGATTGGCAAACCCGTTTTAGTAGAAATGTGGAAAGAAAAATTCTTTTATTTTGTTTTAAAGTGGGAATTTAATTTTATTGATAATCTCGGAAAAGCATCTGCGTTATCGACTGATCAAATAGATGTTGAAAACGGAAAAAGGTATAACATTGAATACATTGACGAAAACAACAAACGACAAAATCCTATAATATTACACAATTCACCAAGCGGTGCCGTTGAACGAATCATTTATGCACTATTAGAAAAAGCAGCTAAAGATGCTAAGGAAGGTAAAAAACCTCAGTTTCCTCTTTGGCTTGCTCCAACTCAGGTAAGAATTATTCCAGTTAAACCAGAATTCCTAGAGTACTGTGAGAGGTTAGCTGATGAAACAAATTCTCATAATATCAGAGTAGATATTGATGAAAGAAATGAAAGTGTAGGAAAACGTATTCGTGATGCTGAAACGGAGTGGATTCGTTACACCTTAGTTGTAGGGGAAAAGGAGGTAAATTCCAAAAAGCTAAGTGTCAGAGATAGAGAATCAAGCGACGTAAGAGAACTTGTTTTCGAGGAGTTTGTAAAAGAAATAGGAGAACAAACAAAAGACAAACCTTTTTTAAAACTTAACATGGCAAGGCACCTTTCAGTAAGACCGCAAATCATGGTTTAGCTAAGTATCTATACTGGTTCGGTTGATTATGACAAAATGAGTTTTCTTGATCTCTATCTTAGCCGGAACCCACTGTTAACTAACACAAACAATACAGGCGAGGTTTCATCCATTGTGTATGGGGTTCCTTTTGATTCAACTCATTCTTATAGACCAGGAACTCGTTTCGGTCCTGATGCAATTAGAGAAGCATTTAATAACATCGAAATTTTCTTCCCAAATTTTAATGTCGATTTAGAATCTGTGAATGTTGAAGATCTAGGAAATGTTCGTCACACGGTAGTCGCTACAGAAATGCTCGATATGGTTGGTAAAGTGACAACGGAGCTAATTAAACGAGAAAAACCAATCGTTATTCTGGGAGGTGAGCATCTTATCACTCTTGGTACGTACATGAGCTTTCCAAATGACATTGGTTACATAGTATTTGACGCACATTACGATTTACGTAACGAATACGCTGACATGAACCTGAGTCATGCAGCTTATCTTCGCAGGATAATAGAAAAACGCGGTGCAGACAATATTATTCATGTTGGAGCAAGGGCATTTGTTCGGGAGGAACTTGCGTTCAAAGAGGAACATAAGATCAAAACCATATCCGATAAGGACATCCGAGATGGCAACGGTCCAAAATTAGTCAGAGATGCGATTTCTTCGTTTGATAAAATCTACCTTAGTGTTGACTTGGATGTTTTAGATCCTGCATTTGCTCCCGGCGTAGGGAATCCAGAAGCGGTAGGTATTGTCCCAAGAGAGCTCCTAGATATGTTATACTCATTAGAAGAAAAAAAAATTCCTGGTGCAGACATTGTTGAACTTTGCCCTCAATATGATAACGGAGCTACGTCCTCTATAGCAGCAAAAATAATGTCTCTAGTCATAGCCATCAATCAAAAAAAGTAAACTCCATTTTGTAATTGATAATATATACATGCAAAAGGGTGGATATTTGTGCTAGAAAACTTTAGAGAAAATATGAAACCACAACTCCAAAAAATTGGCACAGCATTTGCAGCTACAGGTCTCTCTGCAAACTTTTGGACAGGACTCGGACTTGCATTTGCTTTTTCATCAGCGATAGCTTATGCATGGGATTTTGAACTCGCTTTAATTGTTGGGGGAGCATTACTCTTGGTTTCTGGATTTCTTGACATGGTTGATGGTCAAGTAGCCAGAATAACAAAAACAACTTCTAATCGTGGTGCCTTCTTAGATTCTGTATTTGACAAAATTGCTGAGGTTGCAATATTTCTAGGAATTTTGATTGGTGGGTATTCTGAGGGTTACTTGGTTATGTTAGCAATTACGTTATCACTTCTTGTAAGTTACACAAGGGCAAGAGCAGAATCTTTTGGAATTAAGTTGCAAGGAATTGGAATAGGAGAAAGAGCAGAGAGACTACTTGTAGTTGCCATTGTTGGTATGATAGGATTCATGGATTACGCAATATTGATTGTCATCGTTATTGCAGCAATAACATTAATTCAAAGAATCATTGTTACCGCCAGAAGAATGAAATAACGACTATCGTAATCTTCCACGGTCTCGTCTGGTAGCTTCTGACCTAATCTTCAGTATTCCAAAGTGAATCGCACACGAAATACAGTACCATTTCAGAACTCTAGGCGCGGCGATGTACGCTCCCTGGGCTCTAAGTTCCTTTGCTAACTGATGCTCCACCAGACTCAGCCTAGAAGTGACTTTTTTTGCCTTGTCCTTTGGCACCGTTGCACCACAATTAGAACATTGGATACGGTCAGAGGAACCCTTACCACCTTTTCTTCTGCCTCTACTAGCTCGTTTTAATGGCACAAAATCCTTTTGTTTTCTACCTCTTTATATTCTTGTACAAAAATTTTCCTTGGTTACATTCTATCATAACGAGTCTAACTTTCAAAACTAGATGAAAAAAAAAGATATGAAGTTGTTATTACTAGCAAACTACCAGTATCTAACGCCTTCTTCTTCCTTTCCTTTTAGCTGCCCGTCTCCTTCTTCTTGCAGCTGCTTGCCTCTTTGCTTTCTTAGCTGCTGCATTTCTTTTTCTAGTACGTGCAGCTTTTTTTGCTGCTCGACTTCTAGCAGCTCTAGATATACCCATACTCAAAATTGCAAGTTTTTTATGCATTATATAGTGCGAGTCATGAATTTTTGTCTTGTTAATGGGATTTTTTTCAGTACTTTTTGAAAAATAAATTAACGAATCGTAAAAAAAGTACGGGATTTACATCACTAATCTGTATTATGACACGATCTTTATGGAGTTAATGAGGTAGATCTTGACAGTTTAGATGTGTATGACAACTTGATGTCCAACAACGATGCAAGATAACCTTACGTCAACTATTGTGACATTTCTTTGCTGATAGAAATTTACCTGGCTAAAATTTGAATCATAATACACGTGAACAAATTATACCACAAACGGAGTTTTAAACATAGTCAACTGAAGTTGGAACTACCTACTTTATTGAATGAATTTAAGTTAGTTTTTACATAATCATTACATGCGTGGCTTGTGTCATGTTTGTCTGACTTCGAATGTTGAACTGGTAATGGATAAAGGAAAAATGATTTGTAAAGTTTGTTTAGAAAAAAGGCAAGCGAAAAGCTAAATCATGATATTATAAGTGGTAACTAATGAAGATTTGTTTTTTTTCTCATTGTACAATCGATGAAATAGTAAGAGATGAGAATGTAGTTGAAACTCCTGGCGGTCCTGCTTGTTACGGGGGTCTTACTGCTAGGAAGCTAAATTTTGATGTTGATCTTAAGACAAAAGTTGGTCCTGATTTCCCTCTAGTGCAATTCCTTCATAAAAATGGGATAAAGATGGAAACGGCGTTATCAGATATGGATACAACTAGATTTTTAATCAATATTCAAGGTGCAGAAAGAACGTTAGTCCTTAAAAAAATGTGCAGTCCAATTGAATACAATACTATTGATGCAGATGGAATAGTAGTCAGTCCTGTATTCGATGAAGTATCATACGAGATTCTTGAAAAAATTAAGAGCGATTCCAGCTTTATTATGTTGGATCCACAGGGCTTCGTACGAAGAATCGATAGTAATAACAGGGTGTATAATGACAGGACCGATTTGAATCTTACAAAAATTACAGCAATCCACGTTGACCCAGATGAAATTTTTCATTTAACTGGTCAGTCAGGTACTGATGCGATGAAAGCTCTACAAAAGAAGGGAGTAGAATACGTTATCTTCACTGACAAACGTGAGGTTTCGATGTTAGTGAAAGACAGACTATACAAAATTACAATTCCAGATGTTAATGTTCACGACACTACCGGACTCGGAGATGTTGTTTGTGCAGCTTTTACTTCTATTCAAATAAAAGAAAAAGATCCTCTTTGGTCAATCAGTTTTGCAGGAGGAGCTGCTCAAGCAGCACTTGAAACAGGTCAGACGGGATTACAAAAGATCCCAGAGAAAGCTGCAATTGAGACTAATGCCTACTATTTTTACAACTTGGTTGAATTTTCTCAAATTTAGATAAATATTCTAACAGATAGAATAAAACAAATTTCATTTTTAGATTCTTC
>JBHIDF010000043.1:0-5452 GCA_046759945.1 Nitrosopumilaceae archaeon | reverse complement strand
GCCTTACCTCTCTTCCAGCCCTCTACTGGCTTTACTCTGAGTACGTCTGGACCTAGAGTAGTGCATATCTCGACACAAAGTGCACATCCTATACACATCTGCTCGCTGATATCAGGTAAGATTGCTACTGGCATTTCTATCGATGATCATTACAAGCGGGTCTTAATATAACTTCCTTGAAAAATGAAAATTATAACGCCGTTAGATCGTTACATAACATAGAAAGTTGAATTCCTCAATTGTTATTTCGTTCTAAGAATTTAGAATAATGGATTGCGTTTGTTAAAGAAATTTTTTTCATACCAGCATCATCTAAAAAGTTCATAGATATTCCATCGTCAGTCTTTTCTAACTGTATTTTTTGTGCTTTGTACAATTCTATCATGCGCTTTCCAGGCGGAGAAAGAGTCCAACCTTTCTCTTTTTTGTATCTTGCCATAGAGGCAATGACTACGTACGAACCGGTAGTTTTTGCAACGCTAACAAGCAACATGGTATAGGCTAGAACAAGTCTACCCACTTCTTTTTTTTCACTCTGAATATTGAACAAGCCATTAAGGGAATCGACTATGACTAAAGACCTGGTGGTGCTTAGTTGATTCAACACTTGGGTGAGAGTCTTCTTCCATGTCTCTTGCGTTGGCTGGAACACCGTAACATGATCTTGACGGGGGAGTACTTCGGCTGTCAAATATCCAGTGTACAACAAATCAAAATCTAAATACAGAACAGGAATCTTGGTGTCTTGCACAAGCTTATCTATGAAAGCTACTTTTACAAATGGTTCAGAATACAAAACAGAATTAATCTTTTCTTGTGAAAGAAAATTTTCTAAATTCAGATTACTATCATGATTTTTAACCAACGCACTGTTGACACGAATGTGATATAATAATGGACCCAGATTATGATGTGACCCAAGATTTTCCAAAAAGTCTTCGAATCTATCTAAATAATGCGTCTAGCTCGCTGATGCCCGTTTCAAGCATCAAAGCAACGGCAGATTTTCTTTTAGAATATAACGAAAAGGGTCCAGACTCCAAGCATTCAGAGGAGTTTATCAATGAACTTCTACGTCGAGCTAGAAAGACAATTTCTAAACTGATAAGATGCGAGCCTGAAGAAGTTGTATTCAATCAAAGTACAACTGATGGAGTAAATTTAGTTGCAAGTGGATTACGTCTAAGACCTGAATCTAACATAATAATTCGTGATTCTGTCCACGAGCATCATTCTAACTACTACCCGTGGCTTCGCCTTTCCAAAAAGCATCAGATCAAGAATCTGAAAATAGATGAAAATGGATTATTTGACCTTGCCGATCTTGAAAAGCTAATAGATGACAATACAAGTCTAGTTGCTCTAAGTCATGCGCTCTACAACACCGGAACCATCCTTCCAGTAAAAGAAATTGGCAGAATTCTCGAAGAAAAAAACATTCCATATTTTATTGATTCAGCTCAAACGGTTGGCTGTCTAGAAGAGGTATCCCCTGACAAAATAAAGTCTAGTTTCATGGCCTTTAACGGCTCCAAGTGGCTGTGTGGTCCTATGGGAATCGGAATCTTTTACTGTAATAAGAAGTCGGCAGACCAGCTAGAACCGCTCCAGATTGCAGGAGAGTCTGCAATCTTGTATGATGAAAACAAGCTCGCCCACAAGGATTTACCAGATAAATTTCAAGCAGGGTTTCGAAACTATGCTGGTATCGCAGGACTCGATGCATCAGTTAGCTACCTATTGCGATACGGGGTATTGAATGTGAGACAAAAAAACATGAAACTTGCAAACATGTTACGTGACGAATTGTCAAAAATATCTGGAATTACCTTGTACGGACCCGAGGACCCAGCAAAGAGAACAAGCATAGTATCTTTTACCATCAATAATCATGACCCAGACGCAGTAGTCCAAAGACTTGAAAAAGAAAATATCATTCTTGCGGTCCGCGAAATCTTTGATAAGAAGGTAATTAGGGCATCACCACATTTCTTTAATACCGACTCACAAATCCTCGAAGTAATAGACACTCTTAAAAAAATGTAGTTATCCTTGCTCTTCGATAACCATCATCGTCAAGGTGGAATGAACCTTGTTGATTTTTCTAATTTGATCCGTAATGATACTTCGTATATCATCTATGCTCTTTGACGTAATTTTCACAATAATATCATACACGCCATACACTCCCTGTACCTCGTATTGGACAGAGCTGTCATTGCTTAGTAATTCCTTAATTTTTGAAATGATCTCTTCATCTGAACCCAAATCAGAATTAAGAAGAACGTAAGCTGTTGGCATGTTGTAAATTCAGACGTGAAATATTTAACCTTTGATCGAGTCCATCAAAATTGATTAGCTACAACGATAATGAAAAATTGATGCGGCCTTTAGATCTAACGCTCACAATTTCTAAAGAACTTCCAACTTTTCCAGGATCTCCTTCTCCGCAGTTTATTCCTTGGGCAAAAAGCAAGACTGATGGATACAATTTGGAGCTTCTCTTTCTTAGCTCCCATACTGGAACCCACATAGATGCACCGTTTCATTTTGTTGACAGATCTCTTAAGATCGATAAAATTCCACTTCAAAGACTCGTTTGCGATGCTGTCTTATGTAGAACTAAAAAGAATTCAAATCAAGCCATCACTAAAAATGACATCATAGAGTTTGAAAAAAAACACGGTACGATCTCTCCAAACTCTGCAGTAATATTTGCAACGGGGTGGTACAAGAATTTACAAAAGAGTAATTACTTCGAAGAGAATCCCGGTTTATCAAAGTCTGCAGCGCACTATTTATCATCTAAAAGAGTCAACTTGGTCGGAATTGATACACCAAGCATCGATTTGGGAAAAGATTCTAGCTTTTCAGCTCACCACATTCTTTTAAAAAGAAACATACTGATCCTAGAAAATTTATGTAACCTGAATAAAATTTCAGGCACAAAGTTCAGGCTAGTTGTCTTGCCCTTAAAACTAAAAGGCACTACAGGTTCGCCTGTACGCGCAATTGCGATTTAACACACGAATTGAAACCTGTTTTGCTCGTATCCTTTCTGAAGCTTCCCAGTGATGGGAATCTTATTTCCACAAAACTTGCATCTATTATTTTCATCCATGTACCATCCTTGAATGTCGAACCCGTACCTTTTGACAACTATTTTGTTACACTGAGAACAATAGGTATGCTCCCATGGATGTCCGGGAACATTTCCAAGATACACATAATTGAGTCCTGCCTTTTTTGCAACCTGATAGTGCTTCTCAAGTGTCTTAATTGGCGTCGATTCATAATCCATCATCTTGTAGTCAGGGTGGAATCTTAAGAAATGAACACTCATGTCAGGACCAAATTCATCATAAACGAATTTACACAACTTGGCTGCGTATTCCAAGTTATCACCAACTCTTGGTACTATCAAGTCTGTAATTTCCACATGAATGTTGGTCTTGTCCCTAATTTCTATAAGGGTGTCATAGATTGGTTGAGGATCAGGAACGCCTATGAATTTTCTGGTAAAGTCGGGTTCTGCACTTCCCTTAAAATCGACTGTTATACAATCCAAAAATTCTCCCATCATCTTTACCGTCTCTGGGGTGTCATAACCATTTGATACGAAAATATTGATGAGACCCTTCTTTCTGGCAGCTACTCCACAATCACGCGCAAATTCTATGAATATGGAGGGTTGATTGTAGGTGTAAGCTATACCGTGTGCACCGTATTGTAGTGTGGTATTAACTACGTCGTCAGGCGTCATATCTTCTCCTTCTACTTTTCTTCGCTGGCTTATGTCGGAATTCTGGCAGTACTTGCAAAGCCAGTTACATCCGGTAGTTGCGATTGAAAATATTCTGCTTCCAGGATTGTAATGAATCACGGGTTTCTTTTCAATAGGATCTACATGTCCCGCAATGACTTTCCCATACACAAAAAGATCAAGCCTTCCGTCCGTGTTTCCCCTTATGCCACATAGACCTATCTGGTTCTTGCCTATCTGACAATACCTTGCACAAGCCGTACAACGGACTTTGTCATCTGGCAACTTTTCGTATAGAATTGCCTCTCTTCCCATCATAATTAATGATTATACAGCTTAACATATAACACTTGATGAGATTATCACGTAAGCTTGTTCGTTTTCTAAATATATTGGGAAACTTCACCCCTTTTAATTGAGCAAACCTGGAAATCTCTGGCGGAAAATTCACGGCAGGATAACAAAGAAACCGACCAACTTTAGCTGGTTTATTGACAACAAGCTAGCAGGCAGTGGCATGCCAACCTCTTCTGAAGAATTCGATTGGGTTATCAAACAAGGTGTAAAGTCTATTGTTACAATGACAGAAGATGCTCTACCCCAGCCGTGGACTCAAAGTATTCAATATCTGCATGTCCCTACCGAAGATTTGACAGCACCAGATATTGAGAAAATTGATCAAACAGTTGACTTTATCCATGAAAGAATCAAAAACAAAGAACCCACCATGGTTCATTGTGCCGGTGGTCTGGGAAGGACTGGAGTTATACTAGCCTGCTACCTGATAAAATATGAAAACTATTCAGCAAATGATGCAATTGAAGGTGTGAGAAAAGAGAGACCAGGCTCTATTCAGTCAGAATTGCAACAGATTGTGATAAGCTTGTATGAAAAGCACGTACGAAAGTGACTATTCTGGTATAGATTGTGTCACGATCTTCCCATTTTCTACTTTGATAAACATGAATCTGTTATCCTTGAAGATCAAAGTTATTCCACCTTCTTTGTCTGGGTCTTCAACTTCCAACAATTCTTGTCCCCTGAGACCATCGTATTTTGCCATACAAAACCTTCCCTTATTCCATTTATATCCTAATTGATGATTTCTACTTCGATCTCTTTTGCATGTGACTTGGAACTAAATGGTTCAGTATAGTGATGTTTTTGCCAAGAAACGTAGACTTCGGCTCCCACCTTATGTTTTCCTTTACCAAGCTCAGAGGCATTGAATTCTATTGGCTCGTTGAAGTCTAGGAGTTCTGCCCGTACTTCGGACTCTGTTAACTTGATAAATGGTTCAAAGTTTTTTGCAACCTGTACCCAAATTCTCCTCTCCTTCATTGGGTTAACAAGTTTTGGATTGCGCGTCCAAAAGATGGAGGCCTTCCTATAGGTGTCTATAGGCTTGCCGAGTATGTGCCTTCTAAGTCCTCCCGTGTATAGCTTGATACCATATTTCAGCTTGAAGGCATTATCATTTTTGTTATATGCCTGCGTCCAACTTTTCTCATTAAAATTTTCGCGCAAAGCTCCTACAATAGAAAACTTCACGTCAACACTTACAATTTCTTCTGACGTGAACTTGTCTTTTGATTTGAGTAACTCAATTTCTGAGATAAAGCTCTTTTCATCAGTCATCCGCCATAATGATTTATATCTTCAATAAGTTCTTTTTCGCCTACATGGATG